>JACWAG010000271.1 GCA_014874425.1 Syntrophaceae bacterium
AGCATAGCTGGTCTGGAAAAATTGGACAATGGCATAAGTGGTAAAGCTGCTCTAAACTAAGACGATAGAAAGGAGCGGCGAGAATGTCAAAGAGACCCAGAAGGAACCACGGAACAGCTTTCAAGGCCAAGGTGGCTTTGGAGGCCATCAAGGAACAACAGACGCTTGTCGAGCTTGCAGAGCGTTTCCAGGTACATCCTAACCAGATAGTCCAGTGGAAGAGGCAGCTTCTTGAACGAGCGGAGGAAGTGTTTTCCAAGGAAAAACGGCAGCAAACAGGCTCAAGCGTAAAGGAGCTGCACGCCAAGATCGGGCAACTGGCCATGGAGAATGATTTTTTATCCGTTGCGCTCGGGCGTATAGCCGAGCCGGGCGCAAAGCCTTAATTGATAAAAAGAGTCGTTTGTCCTTGACCAAGCAATGTAGGATTCTCGAGATTTCCAGATCGAGCCTGTACTACAAATCAGTTCCGGTCAGCCAAACAGACCTGCGTCTCATGCGTTTGATTGACGAGATACATTTGCAGTATCCGTTTCTTGGCAGTCGCCGGCTCCGGGATGAGTTAGAGTATAGAGGACACAAGACAGGTCGTTGTCATGTGAGGGCGCTTATGCTTAAGATGGGTATAGAAGCGCTGTATCGTAAACCGAGGTTGTCCAAAGCGCACCCTGGTCATAAAGTTTATCCGTATCTTCTTGGTGGTCTGGAGATCACGAGAGGGAACCAGGTGTGGGCGACCGACATAACATATATACCCATGGCGAAGGGCTTCTGCTACCTGGTTGCGATCATGGACTGGTCAAGTCGCCGGGTATTAGCCTGGAGGCTATCTAATACAATGGATGTATCATTCTGTCTGGAGGCGCTAGAAGAAGCCTTTGCAGTCTACGGGACTCCCGAAATTTTCAACACGGATCAGGGCAGCCAATTTACATCAGATGAGTTTACCGAGGCTCTCGTGTCCAGAGGGATCCGCATCAGCATGGACGGAAAAGGTCGGTGGGTGGACAACGTTTTCGTGGAGCGTCTCTGGAAGAGCGTCAAGTACGAAGAAGTGTATCTCAAAGCCTACGACTCCCTTGGGGAGGCCCGTGCGGAACTAAAAGCCTATTTTGACTTTTACAACTACAGGAGAAAGCACCAAGGACTTGACGGAAGAACCCCGGATGAGGTCTACTTTGGTACCTCACAATCGCGGGCAGCGGCATGAACAAGCAGCTTCCCACTTATAAATCTCGTTCAGTTGTCTAAAGAAACCGGACCACCGCAGCCTGATAGCAGAAGAGTTGCGGCCAAACTTTCGTCCGCCTGTGTTGGATGCAGGGATTACCATTCTACCGTTATCCAGTCTAAGTGATAGGGAATTTGAACTGTTGATTTACACGTTGTTAAAAGAGGAGATATCACAATCTGAACATGGTGAATTCACAGATATTGCCCTGATGCAGGGAGTTGGTGAGAGAGGTAGAGATTGCGTCTTGTATTGTAACGGATGCGTCGCGGGATTGATCCAGTGCAAGAAATACCAAAAAAGAGTAACAAGGCCAGATATTATTAGGGAACTGGTCAAATTTATAATGTTTGCGATACTTGATCCAGATTTGATGCCGAATGACCAGAAATTTAATTACATAATGTGTGTGTCCAGTGACTTTAACGAACCTGCAAATAAGCTCATTCACTCATTTGCTGAGGAAATCAATAAGGAGATAATATCTTCAAAAATCAGTAGTTACATTGACCAGCTCATAGAAAGTTATGAATCTTTTGGTGTTTTTACTAAATGCCCACCAGTTTCAGAGATTTATAGCGCTCTTAGGAAAATGCGCTTACGTTCACACAATGCGGTTGATTTGACCTATCGAATAACCAAAAAACCCGAAATTCTTAAAGCCTTTTTCAATTTAAAACCGATAATTTCAGTTGAAGATAATGAGCGAGCAATTAAGACGGCTTTGAGCGATTTCGCAAAAGAAACCGGAATAAAATACCTCACCGATGATGATCTAAAGATACTACAAGCCAGAATCGGGAATATCCCTGATTCCAAACGAATGAATTTGGGATGGGTAGATTTATTTGGCTATCCTATCGATTTTATAAATAGAACTAAAGATGGTCTTTTGAAGGAGTTATTGCTCTCTTTGTCCGATCTCAAGCTAAAGCTGAATAAAGGGTTCATAGATTTCATCATAGAAGAAATAAATCGCAACATCCTCGACAAAATAACCCAAAAGCTTCTTATTTGTGGAGAGGTACATCCTTTTAGTGTTCAATTAGCGTTCCCTTACCTTGCAAGAAGAAATCTAAAAAAAGTGCTGAAAAATAATCTTCCACGTGAGCTGTATACTGAATACAACCCTGACTCAGTGAAATCATCGGATCAGGTCATCAACGAAATAAGAGACTATCTTCTCAACATTGCTGACAATGTAATAAATGGTGATTTTTCTGATTTTTCTGAGCCATCTGAACTTTTCGAATTTAAAGTTAATCTAGCAAAA
>JACWAG010000272.1 GCA_014874425.1 Syntrophaceae bacterium
AAAACACCTTGTGACATAATTGATTCATCTCGTTGGTAATAGTGTCTCCGTAATAACAAAAAAGCGGCCATTAAGACCGCCTTTTTGCTGTTTGGAGTGTCTAAACTATGACACTTTAAACTCGTAAACCTCATTCGTCTTCGGATCAATAACGTGAACAGCGCAGGCAATACAAGGATCGAAAGAATGAACGGTTCGCAGGACTTCCAGAGGTTTCTTGGGATCAGCAACGGGGGTACCTATTAGAGCGTTCTCAACAGCGCTCTTTTGACCCTTAGCGTCCCTGGGGCCGAGATTCCAGGTAGAAGGAACAACTTGCTGATAATTTTTGATCTTGCCCTTTTCAATGTTGATCCAGTGTCCTAGAGAGCCTCGCGCAACATCGTTAAGACCCATGCCCTGCCCGTTAACGGTTTCGTCCAGTTTATATTCTGTAAACGTGCGGGTATCGCCCTTCTTGATGTTTTCCACGAGTTCCATGGTCCACTTTTCGGCAGCCTGTGCATTGACAAGACACTTTATGGCTCTCGCTCCGATTCGGCCGAGAGTTGACATCAAAGCTTCAGGGCCTATTCCAAGTTTCTTCATGACCATGTCGGTAGTTTCTTTGATTTCTTTGTTGCCACCGACATACGAAACGAGGCACTGAGCCAGCGGCCCAACTTCCATGACTTTGCCGTCGTACCTGGGGGCTTTCATCCAGGTATATTTCCCGTCCTTGGATGTGGTGTCAGGTACAGCGCCTTTGAGAGCATCTCCGGAAAGAGGCTGGGTGACTCCGACGGCAGGATAAAGGGGCGAACCATTTTCATACCATGCTCTTGTCACGTCTTCAGTAATCTTGGTGGGGTCAACCGGTAAGGATTTGAGTTTGCCATCAATTATCATGCCTCGCGGGAAGTAGAAGCTCTCAGGTTCTTTGTCACTCTGCGGGAAATCACCATAGGCCAGGAAGTTCTTGTTTCCACCGATTTTCGTCCAATCCTTATAGAAGGACGCTACCGCAAGAACATCAGGAATATAAACGTCCTTTATGAACGCGATCTGTTCTTTCAGCATATATAGATACTTGGCTAAACGATCGGCATCGAGTTGACCAACGACAGTGACTCCACCGGGAAGATGGCCTTGAAGATGGGGATTCTTAGCGCCCCAGATGGCAGTCATCTGCGCCGCGTGGACCTGCTGTCTGAGGTTGTCAAGATAGTGACCAACCGCCATCAAGTTGGCTTCGGCGGGGAGTTTGTAGGCGGGATGCCCCCAATATGCGTTGGCGAACGGACCCAACTGACCGGAATCGACAAATGCTTTAAGTTTGGCTTTAAGGCCTTCATAATATTTTTTCGATTGAGGCCTTCCACTCACAGCGTTGGACAAATCGGCGGTCTTTCCTGCGTCCGCCGACAAGGCTGAAACAACATCAACCCAGTCCAGCGCACACAGTTGATAGAAATGAACAGGGTGATCGTGCATATTTTGCGCAGCATGCGTAAGATTACGAACTATTCTGGCGTTAGGTGGAATCTTGATTTTTAGAGCGTCTTCAACTGCTCTAACTGACGCTAGTGAGTGCACCAAAGTACATACACCGCAGGATCTCTGGGTAAGTAAGTGGGCATCACGCGGGTCGCGTCCCTGAAGGATAATTTCAAGTCCCCGGAAAAGCGTACCGCTGCTCCAGGCGTCCTTGACCTTACCGTTCTCGACTTCAACTTCTATGCGTAGGTGACCCTCAATTCGTGGAATTGGGTCAACGACGACTCGTGCCATTTTTAGCTCCTTCTTGTTAGGTTATCTAACTGGTTTGTGACAGCTTGGCTATTTTGTCCTAATTATTTCTGAACGTAGAATGGGCTCATGTCGTCCCAAAACTTGGGTTCACTGCAACCAATGCAAGGATGACCAGCTCTGATAGGCCAGTTAGTGCCTTGGTTCCACTGTATTATTGGGCAGTTGTTGTAGGTTTCAGGGCCAGCGCAACCAACTTGATACAAGCACCATCCCTTGGCGGCGCCTTCATCTCCAAACTGTTTTACGAATTCCTGGTTTTCGAAATGACCCCTTCTTGGGCAGTTGTCATGGATTAGATAACCATAAGCGAACAGCGGCCGGCCTTTGTCATCCAGAGCTGGAAGTTTGCCGAGCAACAAATAATGAACAATCGTAGCGACCATGTTGTTCGCGTTGGGAGGACAACCCGCGATATTTACTGTTTTCACCCCTGTAGCGGCTGAGACGCTCTTGGCCTCGGTGGGATTGGGCTTAGCGGCTTGTACACCACCGTCGCACGCGCAAGCTCCTACGCAAATCGTAGCCGCAGCGTTCTTGCACACGTGATTCGCGACTTCCAGGAAGGTTTTTCCATGAACCTTTCCATAAACGCCATTATCCTTAGTAGGAATCGCGCCTTCAGCTATACAGATGTATTTGCCCTTTTGGTCTTTAACTGTTTTCTCGAGAATTTCTTCAGCTTGATCGCCTGCAGCGGCCATTATAGTTTCATGGTACGCGAGATCGATGACATCGAGGATGATGTCAGCAGCCCAAGGATAGGTTGTCCTAATAAAAGACTCAGTACAGCCCGTGCATTCGGCAAAATGCATCCACACGACCGTGGGTCTCTTTTTCTCCATTGCTTCAGCTATCCGGGGAGCGAAGGACATGGGAAGGCCCAGGACCGTCGCCATCAAACCGCAAAACTTCATGAAGTCGCGGCGTGAAACCCCCTTCAGGGCCAACCTTTCGTTTAAATCGACATGATTGTCCATTATTATCCTCCTTGCATGGACTCTTTGATCTGACCTGATATGTCGTTCTCTTTAGAGTTTCTCCGTCTCCTTTAATAACCCCATCAACCTAGTCGGAGATTTGGCAACTCAGAAGAGTCATAAAGAAAATATCATTCCCAGTGGGATTATCCCTGGGTAACAACGCTCAGAATACTATGAAGAAACATCAAAATCAAGGCAGTAAAGTGAATAAAATTAAAGTATTACCTAATTCTACTTTGTGTTACCGGCAGGATCCTTTCACTCTCACGAAAATGACAAGATTGCAATCAATCCTTAGTGAATTATCTTACAAACTCGTCGACCTAAATACTTTTTTCCGCACATTCCAGAGTATAATCAATGTCCTCAATCTTATGCGCAATACTCATAAACCAAGCTTCAAACGCTGATGGGGCCAAATAAATCCCTTGATCCAACATGTTGGCAAAAAAAGAGTTGAACGACATCCTGTTTGCAGCCATGGCCTCTTCATAATTACACACAGATCTAGAGTCAAAGAAAACTGATAACAATGAACCAACACGGTTAATCACATGATTAATACCCTTACTAGAAAATGTTTTTCCTAGGCCATCTGCTAATCGCTGTGATTTCTCTTCCAGCAGTGGATAAGGGTTATCTCTTTTTAGGATTTTTAAAGTAGTCAGTCCGGCGGCCACCGCCAAAGGATTTCCTGAAAGCGTGCCAGCTTGGTACACGCCACCTACCGGCGCAAGGAGTTCCATGATCCGACGTGGTCCTCCAAAAGCCCCCACAGGAAGCCCGCCTCCAATTATTTTCCCTAAACAAGTCAGATCCGGCGTTACTTTATAAAGCTCTTGGGCTCCTCCAATGGAAACCCTGAAACCGCTAATTACCTCGTCAAAAATTAGAAGCGCTCCATATTTTGAACATACATCTCTGAGTCCTTTCAAGAAACCAGGAACGGGAGGAGCGACTCCCATGTTTCCGGCGACCGGTTCGACAATAATAGCGGCGATATCGTCTGGGGCCGCGTCGAAACAACTTTTCACGGCCTCGAGATCATTATAGGGAACCACAATAGTCTGTTCAACTAAAGCTTTTGGAGCGCCCAGAGAATCAGGAATAGAAAACGTTGCCGCTCCGGAACCGGCCTTTGCCAGGAGGCCATCACTATGACCATGATAGCAGCCGGAGAACTTAATTATTTTATCCCGCCCCGTGTAGCCGCGGGACAAACGGATCGCGCTCATAGTGGCTTCGGTCCCTGAACTAACCAATCTGACCATTTCAATGGAAGGCACTAGTTCAACTATGAGTTCCGCCATCTCGATTTCACGCCTGGTCGGAGCGCCAAAGGAGGTCCCGTCTTTCATGGTCACGGCGAGCGCTTCCAGGACTTCCGGATGGGCATGGCCCAGAATTAATGGCCCCCATGAACACACATAGTCTATAAACGAATTTCCATCCTCATCGACAACACGGCATCCACTTCCAGATTTTATAAATCGCGGATGCAAACCTACAGATCGGAAAGCCCTAACGGGTGAATTGACTCCACCTGGGATCAACTCCAAGGCCCTAGCATAAAGCTCTTCTGAAACAACATTATTTCCCATTAAAAGAATCACTCCTTGACATCAGAAATCAGTCAACAAATTTTATCATTTCAGTAGACGATCGAAAATACGTCGCGGTAGAGGCGTCCTGAGTCCACGGTTGAAGGCCCTAGTGTCCTTCGGCGCATCGACCAACCGCTAGCCAAGACGTCAATCAATCCTCAAAATAGGTCATGCTAACCTTCTTGAGTTCGCGTTCGCTGAACAGAATTTCGTATTCGGACACACCCACTATTTCGGCCATCTTGGTGACCGTTTTCATGCATTCTCCTTCCGAAGACGAATGTATCATAGTAAAGAGAGTCCCTCCCAATGAATCAAAGGGAGGTCGTTCATAGCAATGAGACACTTCGGGAAGGTTGGCGAAAAGGGTCCCCACTTCGTCCATCCGTTCAGGTTCGACCTTCCATACCACCATGCCGTTGAAATGAATTCCCGCTTCGATATGTCGAATCATCGCGCCGATCCTGCGAATTACTCCTGCCTCAACTAAACGGTGGACCCGCTTTAAAACTTGTTCTTCCGAAACGCCAATGCGGCCAGCGATGGCGGCGTAAGGCTCGGGAGTTCCATCAAGATCACCCTGCAAGGCGGCCAAAATTGATCTATCAATCTGGTCAAGCTTATTACTACTAGACATTTAAACGTTTTACCTTTTATGATTTGATTAATTTATACTTCTACGAATCAAATGAAAAAAGAAAATTATACATTTTGTTTTGTGTTCGC
>JACWAG010000273.1 GCA_014874425.1 Syntrophaceae bacterium
AATTCAGTCCCTCCTTTAAGACCACTCTTATAGGCGGGGCTTCCCTGCGCTACCATGGTTATCAGAAAACCATTTACCGATGGGGCGCCCACGCTCTGGGCCAATTGAGGATCAAGATCTGTCCCAGAGACTATTCCAGTCCAAGGGTATATAGCTCGACCCAACTTTAAAATCTGGTCCGCGACCTTCTTCGCTCTATCAATGGGAAGGGCCAGGCCGATTCCCATAAAGCCTCCTGTCTGGCTGAAAATCGCTGTGTTAATTCCTATGACCTTTCCTCTGGAATTGATCAGCGGTCCTCCACTATTACCTGGGTTAATCGCCGCATCCGTCTGAATCATACCGATCATGGTTCTTTGATCGACCACAATATCCCGATTCAACGCGCTGATAAAACCAGCCGTTACTGTATGTTGGAAACCAAAAGGATTACCTATGGCTATTACACGTTGCCCAACCGCAAGTTTGTCTGAATCACCAAGTGGCGCGATTTCCATTCCTGGGAAAGGATCGACCTTTATCACAGCAAGATCACTAACAGGGTCTTGTCCAATTAACTTCGCGTGGAGTTTTCTTTCTCCAACAAACGTTACCTCAATATTTTGACTATGTCCCACGACGTGGCTATTCGTGAGAATATTCCCTTCCGAATTAATCACAAAACCAGTGCCCTGACCTGTTTGAGGGACAACCTGCATCCAGAAATTATAAGCCAGGGTCTTTGTAACGACGTTTACTACTGCGGGGCTAAGTTCCCGATAGACCCGCATTACAACCGCTTCATCGGCATCAAGGGCCTTGTAAGTTTCTGGAGGCGGAGATGTTGGGATTACGGCAATCGGACGCTTGTTAATCAACATGCCAATAACGACTCCAGCGACAAGAATCGTCAAGATCGTGATAATCGCAGACCAAACTCTAGAATTCATTATCTGCCCCAAACCTGTGTGGGATATTGGTTTGTAGAACCAGATCCTGCTTGATAGTAGGGATTGGGCGATGCTGTCCCCTGATTGGCATAAGATTCCTGCAATTCTGAATAATCTGGATTGTCGTAGTAGGGACTTTCAGGATAGAGCAAAGTCCGTCCTCTATCATCTTGTAACGTGGAAGCATAGCCTATCATTTGTCCGGTTGGAGATAGTACTCGCATTGCCCCTTGGTACATGGCGCCAGATGAATACTGCGTTGGAGTTCCTTCCTGGGAATCCGCGGGGCCGGCTACCATAAAATGCGGGGCGTCCACTGGGCAAAAACGTTTTGCCCCATATGTGGGATCAAAGTCGGGCCCTGAAAAACCGGCGCTTTGCGAATATGCCTCAGGCTGCCCCTGGTTTTGGGCCCAGTATACAATACCTGGCGGAGGAGTATACTGCTGGGACGGCAATCCTTTTAAAGCCATACTCATAAAGTCCATCCATACAGGTAACGCCGCCACACCTCCGTATTCCTTCCTGCCAAGTGAAACCTTGGAATCAAAGCCCATCCACACACCTGTCGTATATGTCGGGTTGAACCCCACAAACCAGGCGTCGGCGCACCCATCCGTAGTGCCTGTCTTTCCGGCGAGATCGGTTCTTCCCAATTTTGCGACATTAGACGCTGTACCGGAAACACATGTTTGAGTCAGCATGTTAACCATAAGGAAGGCGGTTTGCGGGCTCATAGCTCTTTCCAGGACACGCGTGTCGGGGCCTTTCTGGTTTGGAAAGGAGCCTTTTAGTATGGACTCCAGCTCGAGGTTGTGTGGCTGTGAGGTTTCAGCCGTAGGTCCGCCGGGCTGATCAATTTCTTTTTCCGGAATTTCGGTTTCCTGGGGCCCTTGATTGGCCGCCGCGTCATAACCGTTGGTCGGCGCAACCTGTTTCGCTATCCACGCCGGCGCTGGGTCGGCGTTTTCGTTGGGATCAACTATCACACGAGTATTGTCCTCAAGAATATTCCCAAAACGGTCCACAACTTTTTTTATCATTACAGGGCTAATTTTCAATCCCATATTGGGAAACACGGTATAGGCGCTTGTAAGCTCAAGTGGAGTCACTTCCGATGAACCCAGCCCCAAAGATAGATTGCGTCCTAATTGGCTATGTATACCCATGCTTTTCGCCATGGTAATCGTTGAGTCCAGGCCAACATCCATCAAAAGCTTTATTGCAACAATATTTCGAGATAAAGCGAGCGCCCGCGTGAGGTTGGTCGATCCGATAAAACCACCATCCGAGTTGGAAGGGACCCATTCAGGTTCACGGGGATCTATCTGGACAGCGATAGGCTCATCGATCACTAGCGTATTGGGACTATAGCCACTATACTCAAGAGCGGCCGAATACACGATTGGCTTGAATGCGCTTCCCGGTTGCCGCATTGCCTGAGTAGCCCGATTGAAATGAGATTTGTCAAAATCGAGCCCACCGACTAAGGTTCTCACATATCCTGTCCTGTTTTCGACGCACACGACAGCCCCTTGCACAGGCGGCGCCGTAAGTTGTTCCACAGAAAAGTTTTTCCCATCCGATTCTACGACCTGGAAATTGAGCACATCGTTCCGCTTATAAGCCGAGCCTGGAGCCAGTTTCATGGAAAATTTCAGGTTTCCGTGTAAAGCAAGCGTATATTCATCGGATATTGGTGAAAGGTCCTTCTTGCTTTTCTTTTTCTTAGGAGTTGGGACCATCAAAACCAGAGCCTGAACAATCTCCCCAACCCTGAGAGACTCAGGCGCCGCTCCATTTAGGAATTCTCCGGCTTCCGCTGGTTTCAGTCTCTTTATTAGGCCCATAGGACGCTGTTCACGCTTCTCCCAAGCTTTCACCCCTTTGAATAAAGCGGTGGAGGCTGTATCCTGTAAATGAGGATTCAACGTCGTCCAAACTTGAAGACCTTCATTGTAAAGACGATTCGTTCCATATTTTTCGATTATCTTTTGCCGAACAGCCTCGGTAAAATATGGCGCTCGAGTAAATGGATTGGGCAAATTCTCCCGGAACACAGGAGTTTCGTTCATTCCTTTGTCAAATTCGGCCTGACTTATAAAATTGTTCTTAAGCATACTGTTGAGCACAAACTCGCGTCTTTTAAGAGCATTCTCCAGGTTCTTGGGCGGAGCCGACTTGTTTGGGTTGGAAACTAAGCCTGCTATCATTGCCGCTTCGGCGATTGTCAATTCTTGAGTGGGTTTGCCAAAATAGGTCCTTGCGGCGGCTTCAACCCCATAGGCCCCTCTTCCGAGGTAAATTTCATTCAGGTACAGGTTTAGTATTTCCTGCTTGGAAAGGGATTTCTCAAGCCTGAATGAGAGTATGGCCTCCCTTATTTTCCTTGATAGTTTCTTCTCTTTGGTGAGAATGAAATTCCTCGTAACCTGCTGAGTTATCGTGCTGGCGCCTTGCGAAAAGTTTCCTGACTTCATATTTCTAATGACTGCCCTTGATATACCGACCAAATCGATGCCAGGATGTGAAAAGAACCTGGCGTCCTCGGCAGCTAAGAACGCGTTTATCACATTTGGGGGAATTGAAGTCAGGGGAATTGGGAA
>JACWAG010000274.1 GCA_014874425.1 Syntrophaceae bacterium
TGGCGATCCCTTGGAAAAAACAATTCTCAACGAAATTAGAAAAAAACCTTATGGGCACGTTTTTGCGCCAGGTAATCCTCCTGCTGTTGTAGCGGGATTCTACAAAATCCATTCCGTAAATTGGTACATCGTTCTAATTTCACAAGGCAGGATCATGTTGGAACCAATAATACAGTTCCGATTCTATTACACATTGGCTGGACTGATCGCCCTGACAATAATTTTATCTTTGATTCGAGTTGTCACTCGCTCTGTCGTCAATTCCATATCCGAAATATCCGCCGCCGCCGTTCGAATACAAGAAGGCGACTATTCTCTAAAATTGCCTGAAGCTAGAAAGGATGAAATAGGTCAACTCAATCGAAGTTTCAATCAAATGGTCGAAGGCTTGAAGCAGCGGGACCTTATTGAACAAACCTTCGGAAGATATGTAGACAAAAAGGTCGCACAGGACTTGATGAATCGTCCTGAGGCGTTGAAACTTGGAGGTGAAAAAGGCGTAGTATCAATAATGATGTCTGATCTTCGTAATTTCACAGTCATATCAGAAAAGCTAAATCCTGAGATTGTAATTACACTGTTAAACAGTTATTTTTCTAGGATGATATCCATAATAGAAAGATATAGAGGAATCATTGTTGATTTTTACGGTGACTCAATACTTGTCTTTTTCAATGGTGTAGACTCAAACACTAAGAAACGGGCCTACGACGCTTTGTGGTGCGCATTGGAAATGCAGGATGAGATGGAGGTTTTCGTCAAAGAAAGCGTGGCGAAAGGTTTTCCTGAACTCTCTATGGGCATAGGCGTCAATACAGGTGAAGTCGTAATTGGCAACATAGGAGCGAAAGCAAGGGCCAAATATGGCATAGTGGGGGCGGATGTCAACCTAACCGACAGGATCCAGGCTACGGCAAGTCCCGGAAAGGTAGTCATTTCTGAATCAACTTATGAATTGGTAAAGGACAGGTTTGTGGCCATTAGGGAATTCGAAGTTTGCTTGAAGGGTGTCATGGACGAGAAGAGACTGTATGAAATCGATTATACATCCGTAAAAAGGGAATCATCGTAGGTCCGGATCGACTATCACAGGGGAAGGGAACCTTGTGACAGCCACCGACGCTAAATCGCTAAAGCTCGAACTCTCTGAGAATCCTTTGGTTTACATTCACCTCATACCGAACATAGCGGTCAATATACTATAGCCGCATATCCGACAAAACTAGATCCAGGCAACACGTCGTAACTAGTGTAATAATCTAGAAGTTTTCCCCGATTTATTCCATTTAGCCTCGCGATCTCGATAACTGAAGCGATTGGTCCCGCCGAGCATGTGTTTTGCCTTATTACGGCTTCTTTGATCAGTTCGATCGCATTCATGTTAATCGCATTTTCGATTAACAGCCTGTCATTCTCTTCTTTAACCCACTTTAAAGACGAAGCCCCTGTCCCTTTGGGAGAAAAACCATAATTGGGACCATAGTGGGTCAAATCGGCAGAACCTAGAAAAACTGCTGTTAATCCCTTCTCATCCAAAAAATTCTTAACGGTAAGAGATAAGTCGATCGCCTTATCGGAAGAGGGGGAATGTACAGCTATTATTTTTGAGTCAGGAAAAAAATATCGGACTAGAGGGACCTGAATTTCTACAGTGTTATCAGAGAAGCCTCTATCAACAGGGATAGCGTGCCCCTCGTCTACAAGATGATAGGTAAACTCAGCGTCCAAATCCTGGATACCGAATGGGGTTTCCCATGCTTCCTCCATATAAGCTACGGGACTATATCCTCCGGGCAGATGTCCTCCAAAAATTACTACTCGGTCTACAACTCCGCTGGAAGATAAAGTCTTAATGACCCTAGCCGCTGCCCTGCCAGAAAATCCCCAACCTGCATGAGGCGCCATTCCAGCGATCCACTTGCCTTCAGGCGTTTCAAAACCTCTTATAAAATCAACTATTTCCCGTTCGCACTCTTTGGCCACTCCCGGGTACCAGCCTGTGGGTAGCATTCTTTTTCTGACGTTCATAAAAACATCCCCTTTAAATCCATCCTGCAGGTCCTAGACCGGGGTTTCTCTCTTTATCAATTTACAAATCAAGAGCGCTAAAAATTGTTTGAATAACAGTTAGCGAGTCGAGCGGCCAAAGACAGTCTGTGATACTCCTGCAACGACATTACTTTAAATTCATCACCTCGACAAACGCTCTTTAGGCCTAGCGATAGAGCGTTGGCGCCTGCCAGGGTCGTAAAATAGGGAACGTTGCGATTTAATGCCGCTAAACGAATTTCCAAAGAGTCTTTGAACGATTTTTTATCAGCAGAAGTGTTGACCACAAGAACAATTTCATTTTTCTTGATAAGGTCGATCACATCCACTTGGCCTTCTTCATGGACCTTGGCCACTACCAGACTGGGAATACCTGCAGCGTCAAGCGCGGCCGCTGTGCCTTCTGTGCAAACGAAAGTAAACCCGCACTGGCTCATTCTTCTGGCCACTATTACAGCGGTGGCTTTGTCACGACCGGCCACACTCAGGAAAACTCTCCCACCTGAGGGAATAGGAAAATCAGTGCTGTATTGGGCTTTTAAAAAGGCCTGCCCAAACTCCATGTCTATGCCCATGACCTCCCCGGTTGATTTCATCTCAGGCCCTAGCACAACATCAACTCCGGAAAACTTGATAAACGGAAAAACCGCTTCTTTAACACTAACATGGTCCGGAATTATTTCATTTGTGAAGCCAAGTTCTTCAAGGGTCTTACCCGCCATCACACGGGCGCCAATCTTGGCTAACGGGACCCCAATGGCCTTGGAAACAAATGGAATCGTCCTCGATGCCCTAGGATTTACTTCGAGAACATATATTTCGCCATCCTTAAGCGCAAGCTGAAGGTTCATCAAGCCTTTGACCTCCAATTCAACGGCCAGCATACGAGTAATTCTACGAATCTCGTCGAGATGGTACCTCCCGAGGCTATACGGTGGCAAAGAGCAGGAAGAATCACCGGAGTGGATACCCGCCTCCTCGATGTGTTCCATGATTCCCCCGATAACGACTGTCTTTCCGTCTGCAACGGCGTCCACGTCAATTTCGACAGCCCCAGTGAGGTAACCATCTACAAGAATGGGGTGGTCAGGGGAAGCTTTAACTACTGAGGTAAGATATTCCCGTAAATCTTCTTCATTGTGTACAATTTGCATTGCGCGTCCACCGAGAACATAGGACGGCCGAACAACGAGTGGATAGCCTATTCGTCTGGCCACTTCCATAACTTCGTCATAAGAGTGGGCAATATCGTTAGGCGGCTGGTTTAAGCCTAGGGTAAGGATCACGTCCTTGAAACGCTTTCGGTCTTCAGCACGATCTATCGCATCCGGCGATGTGCCAATTATCGGGACACCAGCTTTCCACAAAGGGATCGCAAGTTTTAGCGGAGTTTGTCCACCGAACTGAACAATTACACCGTGAGGTTTCTCACGTTCGACAATCTCAAGTACATCCTCCAGAGTCAGCGGCTCAAAATATAGACGATCCGAAGTATCATAGTCAGTGCTGACAGTTTCCGGATTGCAGTTGACCATTATAGTTTCAAATCCATCTTCTTCGAGGGCGAACGCTCCGTGAACGCAGCAGTAATCAAA
>JACWAG010000275.1 GCA_014874425.1 Syntrophaceae bacterium
CTATAATAATGAAATACAAATTCGGAGAGGGCGAATATGACCAGGAACCACCAGAACCATTCAAAAACTAATAAGCGCGAACAACCGAGCCAATTTGAGTTCAGCTCTAGAAAAATACACAAAGACTGGCGCGTTTGGTTGGTTGTAGGCATCATGCTCGCAGCAATAATTGTTTACGTCCTGACTCTCGATGATTCGTTTGTGCCAATAATTATTCGAAACTGATTTAACTCGGACAGCAAAGAACAGCTTTTGTTTTGGCGCTCGATTCTGGGGTTGAAAATGATCCTTTCCACATTGGAGACGGGTGAATTCGTTGTTGAGGTGACTTAATAAAATGTGAGTCACTGCCGCTATCGTTTTATGGAGCAAGGCCCATGCAGGACCAAGACAAAACCAAACAACAGCTAATCAATGAGTTGAATGAATTGCGGCGCAGGACAGCGCCATTAATCGACTCGCATAGTAAAATCGCTGCTACTGAAGACGCATCACACGATAAGAATTGTTGGGAACTGTATCGTGAAATCGTTGATTACACGAACAGTATTATCCTTCGCTGGAATAGTGACGGCAACATAACTTTCATAAATAACTTCGGTCAGGCTTTTTTTGGGTTTAACCAAGACGAACTACTGGGTCGAAATGTTATCGGGACCATCGTTCCTGAAACGGACCATTCCGGCAAAGATCTGGTAAAAATGATTCGCGACATCGGCGCTCACCCCGAACCCTACGTGAGCAATCAGAACGAGAACATGCGCAGCAACGGGGAACGGGTATGGATTTCCTGGACCAATAGGCCGATTTTGGACGAGAGAGGAAACGTTCAGGAGATACTGTCCATCGGCAATGATCACACAGATCTTAAGCGGATAGAGGAAGAACTGCGCAAGGCAAAAGCGGAGCTTGAAGAAACGGTCGAAGAACGCACCGCGAAATTGCGAGAAGCTGTGGGACAGTTGGAATACCGGCTCCTGGAGCGCAAAAGAGTGGAAGAAGCCCTGCGAGAGAGCAAACAAATGACGGCAGGGATCTTGTCCGCCTCACCTGTAGGAATAGGGTTCACATCTCTTTCCAGAGGTATGTTGTGGGTTAATCAGGCATGGCTTGATCTTTTCGGTTTTCAAGATGAGAAACAGGTACTTGGGCAAAATACTGCAAAGCTTTATCCATTCCAACAAGAATTTGAACGTGTCGGAAACACTCTCTATTCGGCCCTCGAAACGGGAAAAGTCGCGGAAACCGACGCTTTGATGGTACGAACCAATGGAGAGATCTTTTACGCCAGCATTCGCATGAGCCCCTTTGATCCATCAGATCTGTCAAAGGGCATTATTGCGGCAATTTCAGATATCAGTGAACACAGACGCCTCGAAGAAGACCTCAAGGAGAGAGAAGAGAGGTATCGGTCATTAGTTGAGAACAGCTTTGACGGTATAATGCTGCAAAAGGAGCTGACCATAGTGTTCGCTAATAACCGGTTGCACGAGATGCTTGGCTATGAAACCAATGAACTGGAAGGCAAGGAGCACTGGACAATTTATCATCCGGATTACCAGAAAATCACGCGTCAACGGGCGCTAGCCAGGATTAGGGGTGAAAAGACAATTTCGCAATATGAGGTAAAACTCCTGAGAAAGAACGGTACCTTTTTCAGAGGTGAAATTCTAGCTCGTGCAGTAAAAGTTCAGGGTGAACCGGGGGTACAGGTTTGGATCAGGGATATTTCCAAACAGAGAAGATCCGAACAGGCTCAAAAACTCTTGGCCACCGCTGTTGGACAGGCGACAGAAAGTGTTATCGTCACGGACACAGAGGGGAATATCGAGTATGCAAACCCGGCTTTCGAAACAATTACCGGTTACTCTAGAGATGAAGTTATCGGTAAGACCCCTCACGTTTTGATGAGCGGATACCACGACAAACACTTCTATAAAGATCTTTGGGCTACTATCAGACGCGGAGAAGCATGGAAAGGCCAGTTCGTAAACAGGAGAAAAGATGGAACACTTTATCAGGAAGATTCGGTAATATCACCAGTTCGAAACTCTTCAGGACAAATTGTCAATTTTGTGGCTGTAGGACGCGACAGAACACTGGAAATCGAACTTCAAAAGCAGCTCTTCTGGGCCCAAAAAATGGAAGCGGTTGGCACATTGGCCGGAGGTATTGCCCACGATTTCAATAACTTGCTCCAGGTCGTTTTGGGTTATTCGGAGGTGATGCTTCAACGTAAGAAGAAGGACCAACAGGACTATCCAGAAATTCAAAACATCTATGATGCCGGCAAACGAGGGGCAGAGCTTGTTAACAGATTGCTTACCTTTAGCAGAAAAGTTGAACCAAAGCTTCGCCCTACTAACATAAACCAGGAAGTAATTCAGGTTCAGGCCCTACTTGCTAGGACCATACCCAAAACCATCAAGATAGATCTACGCTTAAGTGGCGATTTGGAATTAGCCCAAGCAGACCCGTCGCAATTAGCCCAAATCTTGATGAATCTTGCGGTAAACGCGAGGGACGCCATGCCGGATGGCGGTGTATTTATTATAGAAACCACCAACGCTGAGCTGGATAGGGAATTCTGTCTCAGACATCTTGGAGCTAAACCTGGGCGATATGCCTTGCTGGCCGTTTCCGATTCCGGCCACGGTATGGATAAAGATACATTGCTTCATATCTTCGAGCCATTCTTTACTACCAAGGAAGTGGGAAAAGGCACCGGCCTCGGGCTCGCCACGGTTTACGGGATCGTCAAACAGCATGATGGCTACATAATCTGTTATAGCGAGCCAGGACATGGGACCACTTTCAAAATTTACATTCCTGTTATTGCCTCTGCTCAAAATTCTGCAACAGCAGAAGAAGAAGCGCCTATTAAAGGCGGCGATGAGACCATCCTGCTAGTGGATGACGACAATTTTGTCAGAACCTGGGGCGCTCAAATCCTGAGTGATTCTGGTTATGAAGTTAGGACCGCGGCTAACGGGAAGGAAGCGCTGGAAACATACAAAAAGCAAAGAGAGGCGATCTCTCTAGTCATTCTTGACCTGATCATGCCAGAAATGGATGGATCACGTTGTCTGGCGGAAATTTTAAAGATCCACCCAAAAGCCAAAGTGCTCATGGCCAGTGGCTACCCTGTAAATTTGGAGGACGAAACATCCCTGACTAAAGGGGCAAAGGGATTTGTCCACAAGCCTTACGACACGAAGCAATTTCTGGCGACTGTTCGAGCAATACTGGATATCAACTAATTATCCGGCGCATCATATCAACCATATCTCCGCATTCTTCTCAGTTTTTTAAGAAGTCTCTTTCGAGCCAATATAGACTTTTTCTTTTTCTTGATGCTAGGCTTGTCATATGCACGCCTCTTCTTGGCTTCTCCAAGGACCCCAGATTTCTGAAGTTGCTTTTTGAATCTTCTTATCGCGTTTTCAAATGGTTCGTCTTCTCTGACCACAACACCCGGCATATCTAAGCGTTCCTTTCCAAGAACAGTCCATCTCATGAAATTGTAAGGCCAGGGGTTGCGCTTGCTTACCCTGGCCTTATCTAAACTTTCAGATTACCAACAGCGAATTACCATCGCGACCCGCCCGAGCCTCCGCGTCCTTCTCCAGAATTAGTCTTGGGACGAGCCTCGTTCACTTTCAGATTGCGACCGCCGAGGTCCTTGGAATCCAGTTCCTGGATGGCCCGAAGACCTTCTTCTCGATTCTGCATTTCGATGAACCCGAATCCTCGAGAACGATTCGTAAATTGGTCGACGATGATCTTGGCGGAATCCACTACTCCATACGGTTCAAAAAGGCCGTTGAGTTCGCTCTCGTTCGAATCGAAAGACAAGTTACCTACATAAATCTTAATACTCATTTTGTAGCTCCTTTAGAAAAGCGCACCGCACATTTTGTGAGAGCGCGGTTAACAGATACGAACAAGGGCTTTTTGTGATCGGGGATAAACCGGATGGAATTACGGAGTGCAGTCCTCGGCACGGGCGCCTATGTCCCAGGATCTTAATCCTTGCATAACGCCCGCAATCCTTGACGAGAGGTCGACTGGAGAAACACAAGTTAAGTTTCAATTATTATAATGCGCCACAGGTCTTTGCTTGTCAAGTGATCTTATCGATGTTATCGATGATCTTGTTGATGACAGTTTTGCTACTTGACAATGATGGAATCGTAAGTAATGTTAAGTTCATGATGGATAAAGGAATATATACTTTCCCTGGAAAATTTAAGAATGAGCCAAACAGTTAAAATTAAACTGTAATAACAACTTTCTCAATCACGGGACTTCCCATAAGTGAAGAATATAAGGAATTATGACTAATCTACAACTATTAACAAGACTCAAAGACCTAACCGTTAAGGCGGGAGACCAGCTTCGACAGGACTCTACAGATAAGATAGAAGCCACGCTGTCAGAGATTAATTACATCTTGGCGCTGGAGATAACCAGAGAATTAAGGGAAACCCCTCATCATTAGATAATAAAAAATAATCGAGTGGATGCTATCGGACCAGGAACCTGCGCCAGAGAGCGCTTCCCTTCGAGGACTTACTTTCCGCTTTAAGCCTCCTTTCCATGTGGTCGTGCGCTTGTTCCATAAAAGCTTCTATCCGCGTTTTTTCGTTGGTTTTCTTTAATCCATCATAAACGAGTGTCAGCATGGGTATTTCGGGCCTGGCCTTGAGCGCTCTCATTAGGGCCGCCGTAACCACTGTCCCGTACGAACAGTTAAGGGTCATGAGATTCAAGACTCCGTCTGCGCCCGTATCCAAGTCTCTCAATGCTGTGGCGATAGGCGCTGTTATCCCTGCAGGCAGTTTGGTATGTGCGTAGTTGGTCGCGGTTTTCCACATGCCGATTCCCATCAGGTCCAGAGGACTCTTTGTCACGTCCCTTGCAGCTTTTGAAGCTCTAACATTAAGCTCCAATATAGTCATCAAAGTATAGAACAGGCCGTGACGAGCAGCTTCTCTGGACTGGCCACTTAACAGGCTCCACACGAAGTCCCTAAGTGTGCCCAACTTGAAACAATCCGACAAGGTGGGCGGCGACAGGATGCTTCCTCCGTTGGCCTCAATTTCCCGAAAAACGTCGTTGTTTGCAAAAGGAACCACTCGAGTATAGTAGTCGCCGGTTACAGCAATTACAGGTCGCGGTTTATCATCTTCTACGGGAAACGTATAAAGATCGTGGAGAACTTCTTCCATTCCCTCTCTGACGCGTCCTGTCCTTAGGGCATTATAGAGCTTGTTTCGGCATCCACTGTAAACCATATCCAAAGCTGTTTCGTTTCTCGCAAGCGGCCGGATCTGTAAAAAAAGACTAAACAGTAGGTCATATGCGTTAAGACCTTCCCACAACCGTAACAGAATGCGTTGATGACTCAGTTTGGAAATCCTGAATTCATCAAGACCAAGTTGTATGTTCTGTATAACTCCTAGAGAAAGTCCGAGCTGGCGCCGAATTTTTTCTATGTAAACAGGGAATTGGCCAAGACGGCACACATCGGGATTAACCATATAGAATCTGGACCTGGCGACAGAGTCTTCCGGTAGGGTTTTCGCTAGTTTAAGATAGTCGCCCAGCACTAAAACAAACGGGTGACATTCTCCTCCTACCATGTGAGGCCGGCCTAGTCTCTCGGACGCCTCGTCAGGAGACGGCAGCACCTTCGCATCGAGCCCAACAGACATTGCGGCAGCGGCAAACGCATAGGC
>JACWAG010000276.1 GCA_014874425.1 Syntrophaceae bacterium
CAACCAAATTGTCTACCTGAGATTCGATCTCCCTGCTCAATTCGAGGCCAAATGGAGTTATGTCTAAGGGTTCTACTCCGATCACAACCACTGATTTGGGTCCATTTTCGAGTAGCGCACACAAATTTAATGCTTCCACAAGGTCGCTATCATGCGCTGACTGTTTAAACCTGAGGCCTTTAGGTAAGTCCGCCCTTTCAAGTCTGTAGAGGCTACCTGGTTCTCCACCACCCAGGACAGCGTCAATAACTATAAGATGGTCGGATTCCTGAATCGTCGCCAATAGCCACAATCCTTGTGTTCCTCCGTCCACTAGACTCACGTTCTCGGGGAATGCGTAGCATTTCTTCAGTTCTTCGACCACACGTACGCCTACTCCCTCATCTCGAAGTAGTATGTTCCCTACTCCCAGGATTGTTATTCGATCTGTCATTTTTTTCTCGAAAAAAATCCTTTTTTCTTGGCTGTGACCTGAGACCCTTCGATCTCCGCCAGTCGTCTAAGCAAATCTTCCTGCTCCTGAGTAAGCTCTTTGGGGGTCTGAATATAAACAACCGTGATGAGGTCTCCACGGCCCCTACCCCGCAAGTGAGGAATACCTTTACCTGACAACCTAAAATCCTGACCCGCCTGAGTGCCTTTCGGGATTTGAATCTTTTCAGCGCCTTCTAGGGTTTTAACTTCGATCTGTCCTCCCAGTGCAGCCAATGCGAAACTTATCGGAGTCAGGACGACGACATTATCTCCCTCTCTTTTGAATAGTTCGTGGGGCTTAACATTTATGTAAACATAGAGATCACCCGGCGGAGCGCCAGCGTCTCCAGATTCTCCCTCACCGTTCAAACGCAAACGTGATCCGCTTTCTACACCAGGAGGGATCTTTAAAGAAAGTTTCTTGGAAATTAGCACCCTACCTACACCGCGACATTTCTCGCAAGGATCGGTGACAACGGTCCCAGCGCCTTGACAGGTAGGACAAGTGGTGCTGATTGCGAAAAAACCCTGAGATCTCGTCACCTGCCCTCTTCCCCCGCAAGTCGAACACACCGACGGAGGGGAACCTCCACGCGTTCCCAGACCATGACAGGATTCACATGACTCATGTTTGGATATTTCAATCTCAGTTTCTTTGCCAAAAGCAGCGTCCATAAAATCAATATTGAGGTCCAGACGAAGGTCCGCCCCCCTTCTGACACGATTCATTCGAGAACCGCCCCCGAAACCGAAGAATTCTTCAAATATGTCCCCGAATGAAGAGAAAATGTCGTCAAAATTTCTAAATCCAGTGAATCCCTGTTGCTGGAGCCCCGAATGCCCGAAACGGTCATAAGTTTTTCGTTTCTCGACGTCGCTTAGGACTTCATAGGCTTCCGCAGCTTCCTTGAACTTCTCTTCGGCGTCCTTATCCCCTTTGTTGCGGTCAGGGTGATATTGCAACGCCAGTTTACGGTAGGCCTTCTTGATCTCATCCGCCCCTGCGCTTTTGCCAACGCCGAGAACCTCATAATAGTCTCTTTTTGTCATAGTTCCAACTCAGATATAATTAAGTAATCGCCTTAATGGCATGACCAATGTACAACCAATCTATACATATGTGCACACTTGGATGGATTGTCACCCTCTCGCCGACATTTTTTCGTCCTGCCCTTCGTGTTCGTTGTTCGGTTTGTCCGCACAGGGGGCGATTTCACCTTGTTTGATTAGCATGTTGATGACACACGCTCCCCTGTATTGACAATAAATGTTAGGGCTGTGGCAACACGCGCATTCCTCGCACATGTGGTTTCCATCTTTTTGACAAAAATAATTCCCCGGACGATCCGGATGCCTGTAACACTTGTTCATAGCTATGACAACCTCCTCTTACGCAATCTTTCAAAGGGAAGCCAAAACAGAAATCCGCTTTTCGACCTCGTTTTTTACAACTTTCTCAGGTCAAGATAAAGCTTCTCAATTTGATGACGAGCTACCATCAAATTTGCATGCAACGTAGGATCCACTTCTTCCAGGTTCGCCCATCTTCTAAAACAGGTCCAAATAGTCGATAATTTCAATTCTAAGCCGTGGGTAGGATTATGGAATTTAGCTTAAATTCAAATTTCTTCTCAGTGAACTGACTAGGATCGTGACCGTGGTAACTTCTCTCTATAAAAGTTACCTTGTTTTCTAAATCAATCAATAAAACAGTGGACGAACGAGTGCCATAGACCGAACTTGTGATAAATATCGGGGCAAGAATCCGCTCCCACTCCAAGCCTACTCCTGTATCTGGAAGAAATTCATTGCCGGGACATTTTTTATCAGTAAGAATCTGAAAAATCGCTTCCGGACAAAGCTCCTCATCCGTGGAAATGAGCTGACGGAGAGAGTCCCGACCCATTTTCACCTTAGGCCAGGGAGTGTCCAACAAATGATTGCTTAATCCATATGTTCCCGCTGTCAGACTTTGGAAGTTTTCCGATTGGCTTGACATAAAATGGATTTGATCTTGATTTCCAAACAATAAGTTAAAATCATTGTAATTATGTGCTGTAGTCATAACCCTTTGATAATATTTAAGAGGCTTATCCCGACATTTCAAGAAATCGCTAACCAAATGGCCTCTAGAGAGCACACTGGTTTTTATGTTGGAAAGATTACGGAAATTTGTGAGTGCTGCTATTCGCCCAGTCTTGGTAATACCTAACCATGTTCCACCATGTTTCAGGTCTCTGCCGGCCAGCACGTTGGGTTCATCTTCCCAGAAATCCGCGGGTGCTGTGGGCCTATCATAAAACTCATCTCGGTTAGCGGCCAAAACCAGCCGGTAGTGAGAATGGCTGTAAAACGAAAGTAGAATCAAGCACATGACGTCTCTTGATTTGGAGGTAGACGAAAAACATCAATTGGTTCAATTGGATGGAACATCTTTGAAAATCTAAACGAAACCGTTCTCTCTCTTCTCTCGGCCTATTGTAGAAGTAGGGGTTGACCCGTAATTATGGCCGGGAAGAACAATTGTGTCATCAGGAAGTGTGAACAGCCTAGTCCTGATTGAATTCTGGAGCACCTGGTAAGAACCTCCAGGAAGGTCGGTCCTGCCAACTCCCCCTACAAAAAGAGTGTCTCCTGTGATCACGTGTCCAGGAAAATAAAGGCATATTCCACCCAGAGTATGTCCAGGTGTGTGAATCACTCTTACCGATTCATTTCCGAAAGTTATCAGGTCATGATCCTTGAGTAGCACAGTTGGAGGCGGGGAAGGCTCCGCTCCAAACATGGCGAGCATGGTGAGATTTGGATGCACGAGGTCCGGAGCGTCCAATTCGTGAATCGCAATTGCTGCGGAAGTGGCTTGTTGCGCTTCTTTATTTCCAGCAGTATGGTCCACGTGGCTATGAGTATTAACTATATGTGTTATTTGGGTTATGCCTCGATGCTTCGCATTATTCAAAATCGGGCCGACAGGACCCCCTGGATCAATAATTATGCCGACACCGGTTTCTCCATCCCCAAGCACATAACAAAAGATTTCGAAACTACCAATTTGGATTTGTTCTATTATCATGAAACGCTCCAGGTTTTGATAAACGCAGGCGGTTGATAAGCGCAATATGGCTCCTCGGCCATGTGACGTCCGGTCAACTCGTAAGCTCTGGCCCTGCATCCTCCACAGAATCGTACACAATCGCACTTACCACATTTGCCTTCAAGCATTTTGAAATTCCTGAGTTCCTGAAATAGTTCTGATTCGAGCCAGACCTGGCTAAAATCCATGTCTCTGATCGAACCCGCCTTATCGTCAAAATAACCACAGGGTTGAACATCTCCTACATGCGATACAAAGGCAAAGGATAGGCCTCCGAGACAACCTCTAGTGTGCGCATTGAGTCCAAACGTGTTTTCGCTGACCTCTAATCCTTCACGGGCGGCTTGTTGTCTCAATATCCTGTAATATTGAGGAGCGCAAGTAGCCTTTGTTTCCAGTTTGGTTTTACGACCAATCCGATAGAATTCCAGGAGTGTTTGCTCATACTCTTCCGGTCCCATTTCTTCTCCGGACATGTCTCGGGCTCGGCCAGTAGGCACCAGTAGAAAGACGTGAAACGCTGCAGCGTCCAATCTCTCGGCCAGACTGACCATCTCATGGAGTTGATGACGGTTACGTCTTGTCAGAGTCGTATTGATCTGCACACCCACCCCGGCCGATCTGAGCATCTCAATTCCATTAAGAGAGGACTCAAACGCCCCCGGGACACCACGAAAAGCGTCATGATCTTTTGAGGCAGGACCATCAAGACTTACGCTCGCTCGAGGAATTCCCACTTTTGCAATCTCGATGGCAATTTCGCGTGTCACTAGTGCGCCGTTGGTAGCCAATACTGCTCTCAGACCGGTTTTTATAGCATGGTCCGCTAGTTGAAAAAAATCCTTCCTTAGTAAAGGCTCTCCACCTGTCATTATGAGTATCGGTGTTCCTTGCTCCCGAATCCCTTCTATAAGCTTTATACTTTCATCGTGAGTAAGCTCATTGGGATCAATTGCATCCGACGCGCCTGCACGGCAATGCACGCATTTTAGATTGCACTGCCTTGTCATCTCCCAGGCCACCAGTCTCAAGGAAAATGGTTTCAATTCTACCTCTTGCTTGAAAGCTGAAGAATAGCCCTAGCGGCTTCAAGGGCATGATAGGTTATTATAAGGTCCGCTCCGGCCCTCTTGATTGAGGTTAAGATCTCCAGCATACATCGTTCGCCATCAATCCAATTATTTTGCGCAGCCGCTTTCACCATAGCGTACTCACCACTTACATTATATGCAGCCACGGGCCGATTGAATGAAGTTCGGACACGCCATATGACATCAAGGTAAGAAAGCGCCGGCTTTACCATAACGATGTCGGCCCCCTCATCTATGTCGAGTTCAACTTCTCGCATCGCTTCGTCTGTATTTGCAGGGTCCATTTGATAAGATTTTCGATCCCCAAATTGAGGAGCCGATTGAGCCGCGTCACGGAACGGTCCATAAAACGCGGAACAATATTTTGCAGAATAGGCCATTATGGGAATAGATTCATGGCCCGATTCGTCAAGCGCTTCCCTTATCGCTGAGACCCTGCCATCCATCATATCACTTGGAGCGACCATATCGGCGCCTGCCTGGACGTGTGAGAGCGAGACTTTAGCCAGAATATCCAGTGTCGAGTCATTATCTACTTCACCGTGCGAAATGATTCCGCAGTGTCCGTGATCAGTATATTCACACAAACAAACATCAGTGATTACTATTAGTTCGGGGTAGGCGTTCTTGAGTCCTCTGATTGCTCGCTGCGTAACGCCTTCTTTAGCATAAGCCTGTGAACCCACAGCGTCCTTTTCCAATGGGACCCCGAATAAAATGACAGCGGGGACACCGCTTCGTACGACTTCGTGAGCCTCTTTGACCAACACGTCCGTCGAATACTGGAATTGGCCGGGCAATGATTCCAGGGGATTTTTTATTCCCTTTCCTTCAACAACGAAAAGGGGAAGAATAAAATCAGAAATTTCCAATTGGGTTTCACGAACCATTTTCCGAAGGGTGTCGTTCTTTCTCAACCGTCTTGGTCTATATTCCGGGAAGCGCATTTTATCTCCTTGAAATTTAAGGTTAACTCGAGAGTCTATATTCTTGAGACAGTCCCCTGTCAACACAAGATAATCAAATTGCCGACCAATTCATTTTCTTTGAGTTTGTTTTCACAGTATAGTCATGTGTTAGGTAAAACAGAACCTGATCCTATATTGAAGAATACATATAGTAATCCCACTGTATAAGGTATCCCGTCAACATGGACTATTTTCAATTTGACCAGCGTAACCGTGAAGAGAAATTTCTTTTTGTTTTCGCTCATCCGGATGATGACGTTTTTATTTCAGGTTTAATGCGAAGACTGATTTCTTTAGGGATCGAGACGCTCGGAGTATGGTTAACCAGCGGAGGGTATCTCGGTGGACAAGAGCGCAGAGAGAATGAATTACGAGAAGCCATGTCGGTCTTGGGACTTCCTGCCGACCATCGCAAAATGCTTAGATTCCCAGACCTAGGACTAATTGATTCCATGGATACAGTCTCTTCCAGGCTCGCAGAAATTTTCAGGGACTATCAGCCGCAAAATATTTTTGTTACAGCTTTTGAAGGCGGGCATCCGGATCATGACGCGGCCAATTTCATTGTTTATGAGGCAAGGTTTCGCTCACAACTCGCTTGCCAACTCTTTGAGTTCCCTCTGTATAATGGGTCAGGGCCATTTTGGACATGGCGATGGCGCATAAACGCATTTCCTCCAGGTGGACCGCCAACTGTTTTTCAACCGCTTACATTACGGGAAGTCGATTGTAAACGTAAGATGATGAAGATCTATTCCAGCCAGTGGATGTACATGGTTCCAGCGCAGATGGTAAGGTCAAAAGATGTGTTGATGAACCAAGGCGAGCCATACCGTTTGTGCCCTGAGAACCGGGATCACACTTTAGCGCCACATACAGGGATACTTAATTATGAGCGGTGGTTCAATTTTTTCATGAAAATTCGATTTCGCGATTTTTCTG
>JACWAG010000277.1 GCA_014874425.1 Syntrophaceae bacterium
GGGCAGGATGAGGCGCCAATCGTCATTACTCAATTCAGCAAGGACCCCGCCGTTAAGTTGTTCTTCCATTATGAGGCGATGTGGATCCCTGACATAAATCGCGCCACCCGACGCTAGAGAGAAAAGGTTGGATCCCGGATAAGGCCTCTCAAGGAACGTGACGTTTCCATCTTCGTTCATTGTTAAACCGTTCAATATGACAAACCCGCCGCCTTTCAAAGGGTTCCCGGCCATGAAACTCTCGGCAAGGAAGTCAAGGGCGGTTCCGTTGATTACAACTCTAGGATGTCCTGCGGCATTTATAAGAGGTCGCCCCGCCGCGTTGCCCAACACGTATACGGACCCACCTTTAGCCCCATACATGAAACACTGCCCAACGTCACCATGAATAACCAGTAGTCCGTCTTTCATGATTTGAGCTATCTGGTCTTGGGCGTTGCCGTGTATGTGCATTTCCATGCCATCTATACCGCTTGCGGTATAATCGCCTGAGGAACCGAAAAGATCGATTCTGACGCCTGAAGTCAAGGGGCCAAATCCGCAACCTTCAAAGCGCTGACCTCTAAGGTCGAAAACTATGAATTTTCTCCAGCCCAGCTTATATGCGTCGGCCAACATTACTGCGTCACATTTGTCGCCTTCCGGGTCAAAGTCTTTCCCGTCGATAACCAGGGTCCTCTCTACAGCGATAGGAGGACGAAGCGAAGATCTGCTAGACGCGTCAATGAGGCTGTAGTGGCCTATCTTAATGGTCTCGGTGATCTTCGGCAGCGACCTGAAAATTTCGTTCAGACCATCAATTACGATTTGAACAATAGCAGATCGTTTTTTGGCGCCTAAATGAACTCGTCTGTCCAGCAACAGAGTCAAAGATTCAATTCCGGTGGTGATGTTATCTTTGTTTTTGATTATCCTTTTTGTCAATTCCGATATGAACCAACGCGTTGTGTTGTAATCCCATGTCGAAGCTTCCTGTGCGAATAATTTGAAAATGGAGTTGGGGTCTTTCTGAGCAAGTGTCTGTTGTATCTCCACCGAAAGATCCTCAAAGTTCTGAGGTTTAATTATTGATTGAGCGACATCCATCGGTTGACGCTTTTCGGCAGCTACCTCTCGTCCGAATTTATCGTAACACAGGAGTTCGTATTTCCCCTTGCTCGTCTCACAAACATCGAACATAAACGCGCCGCCATCGGATGAAGAGCCGCCCCTTGCATTCCAGTACTTGTCAGCAATCGGACTGAACCGGGGATCTTCAGATGAGATAGACCGGAGCGTCGCATCTATTGCCTGTTTTTCGGAACATATTAATCCAATCTGAGCTTCACCATCATATATGGAAAAAACCTGTGGTCTAAGCATGGCAGTATCTGTAATACCTATCAACTGGAAGGTATTCTTGTCAGGAATATTACGAGCTATAATAAAGAACCAGGGGCCATCCGGAGAAGCTTGAATATGTGTGGATTGTACGGCTTCATACAGGGTTTGTTTTTCGGGAGATAAGAGGTCGAAATCCAATTCACCAGTCGGCGCAAGAGCTTCAATTATGACTTCCAGTGGATAGCCATATACACGATTCCATAAATCGAAAAGCATCACGCTAACTTCGGTATCAGTCATGAATTGAGGCACATAGCCCCTTTGCTTGAGGTAATCACAGGTTGCGTGGTAATTAGCGAAATCTCCGTTGTGTACAAGCGCTTCATTAAGGCCAGTAAACGGATGGGCGCCTCCGGGATGCCAGACTCGACCTCTGGTGGGATAACGCTGATGAGCTATCCACACGTGGGCTGGGAAATCATCCAGCTTGTAGTATCGCACAACATTCTCGGCATATCCCACTATCTTGAGGATCATGACGTTTCGGCCGTGGGAGAGCACAAATGCCTGCTTTTCCCCCAAAGAGCTGTAGAACTGCTTGTTCAACCTAACCGAGTTTCGGCTTACAAATTCGTCTTCAATCATTCGTTCGGATAAGCCTTGGAGGCCGTTTTGGTCGGCGAATCGCTTCGCTACCGCAGGTTTGACCCTCACAAAGGCACGCCAGACATCCGGTGGTTTGACTTCCAAACCATCGAGATCCCGGAAGTCAGACAAATGATCTAACACTTCTTCTTTGGCTACATCGAAGAAAGGCGTTATGAATGCGTCTTTAAGTGTGCCAAGGCACTGAGGTTCTAGTAGAGCTATATGAAGCATATAGTGAGAATCCAGAACCTCGCGACTCACGCCAAGCTTTTCAGGATTCATTCCGACTGCTGCGATTCCACCGCCCTTGCCGTTACCTCTGTTGTGCATTCTGTAAGAAGGCTCAAAAATGTGACGTCCTGCCAGAGGAATATTCGAAGCGAAACCTGTTACCCCGCAGCCTCCCTCATCCTCTCCTTTATTAACCTTTGTAAAATCCGACATACCCATTTCACGAATTCGGGACGCCAGTATCTTGCTAGCATATTCAGAAGTACGCATGTTCTAACCTCAAATCAGACTCGATCGGATGTCATCATCCGGAACGGAACTATTGTAATCCAGGTGAGCTAGGACCTCAGTTTTTCCTACCAGTTCACGGATGCTGCGGAGACCAAGTCTGAAAAGGATCTCTCTTAACTGGTCCCTCCAACAACTGAGCATGTTGATGATTCTCTGTGTGCCCCACTGAAGTTCCATCAATCCAACCAATTCAAGATCAGTTGTCGCTATGCCCCTGGCGCAGCCTCTCCCGCTCTCGCAATTATGGCACCTTACGCATTCCAAAGCCACCAGTTCAGGGGTGCCAGTTACCACGCCGTCAGCCCCCAGCGCTATTGCCTTGGCTATGTCAAAAGCAGTGCGAATACCGCCGGACGCTATTAATGTTATTGAATCCCTTACCCCTTCATTCACAAGGAAGTTGTGAACTTTAGGGATTGCGTATTCTATAGGCATGGCAATATTTTTCTTGGCCACATCCGGCGCTGCTCCAGTGCCGCCGTAAGAGCCATCAAGATGCACAATGTGAGCGCCAGCATAGTATGAGCCAACCGCCACCATATCCACATCCGAAGGGGTGGACACCTTTACCGATACCAATCCCTTAGGGTTGATGGACTTGATCCAATCGATGTGTTTCTTGTGATCTTCAACAGAATACACGGAATGGAACGGGAAAGGGCTGAAAAGGGACGATCCCGGTACGGTCTCCCGTATCCGAGCAACCGCTTCAGTCACTTTGGGGCCAAGCAAGTGACCTCCAAGACCAGGCTTTGCTCCTTGGGCGTATTTGAATTCAACAATCTTTACGCGCTGGATGGTTTCTTCCCTGACCCCGAAAAGACCTGTCGCAACCTGGGTTATGATGTGGTCATCAAACGGATAGAGCGCTTCAGGGTATCCTCCCTCACCCGTGCATGTGAACGAACCCCAAGCGGCAAATGCCCTGATTCTGCTCAACATCGTTATTTGGCTAATTGAGCCGAACGACATTCCACCACCGTAAATAGGGATAGGTATTACTATATCAAAACGCCCATCGCTTTTCTTGTTCAGTGGAACTGACGTGTCTATCCGGGATCGATCCATATCGGGGATTGGGGGGGAATCTGGAAATCTAAGACGAAGTTTGTCGAAACCACCATCAGATCCACCAATACGATATTCGAGGTCATTGGATGGAAGTTTACCGGTTTCGGCCATATGCCAGGCGCTCATGAGCAGGTCCGGGGTCCAGCGAAAATCCCCTAGAGCTTTGGAACTGGGATTTAACCCGACTCGTATAGCGTTTACAGGACAGTTCTTGACACATCGGTTAGGTTTCGCTGCGCATTCACGACCAAGACAAAGATGATCCAGGGGTGGCGCTAATCTATTCCCCTTGGCCTGAAATACACCTTGAGGGCATACGGCCACACACTTCAAACAGTCCGTGCAGGCGTCTAGAACTCTGACTGTATATTTACCCAACGCGCGACCAAACCGCGAGGGGGTATGCTCGACTTTCGGTTCCGGCACCTCATTCCAGATATTCCTATAATGCATTTACCTAAAACCTCTTAAGAATTCCGCTCGGAAAATAATTGCGCAAACGTGTCATTTTCAAGATCCTCCCGAAACATGACCCGGCCTCTCTCCCCGCGAAGACGTCTAGCTTCTCGGATCCCCATGGCTCCCATCATTTCCAGCAATTGGTTGTGCCATGCCCCGATCAAGTTTACTATCCGTTGGGCGCCCCAATTAGGGTTGATTTGGGAGATAGAAACCGGACAAGACAGGCCATCTCTGCAGTTTCTACATACTCTACATTCAAGGGCAATCAGAAGGGGAATGTCTACTCCGACGAGGTTTGCCCCGCAGAGAATGGACTTGACCACGTGTTCAGCCATGGCTATGCCGCCCGAAGCTATGAAAGTCACCTGGTCTCTCAATCCCTCCCTAAGGAGGCCTGAATTAATCTCTTTGATAACGTCCTTAATGTGTAATCCCTCGTTCACACCGGGCTCGTGTCCCTTTTCATCGGCGACGTAGTGGATAACGTCAGCCTGCAGTCTGTTATATTCCAACATTCGCCGTATGGTGTCGGGAGATGACAGGGCTTGCATTCTTACTGAAACCAAAAGGTCCGGTAATTGTTCTTTTAGAAAAATAAGGGCTTCCGTTGTTTCACGTCCATCTGGCAATTCGACCATTCTAAAACTCGCCAGGTCGGCCTTGTTTAACGTATCGGCAGCAACAAGTGGCACAATATGAGTCGCAAGATCTCGATACCTACCGACTTCCTCATAAGGCATGAACACCAAAGTTTCAAGTCGGGCGGCCGCTGAAACGACTGCTGACCAGACTCTGGGTGAAAGATCGCCGAACGGAAAGACATCGAATACAATAGGTAAGGGGAGCCTGATTGAAAGAGGAGCCTGTGAAAGAAGTTTCCCTTCATTGTCGAATTCGAGTTTGTCCAAACGTCGGCCCAAATCGACAACGGTAGATATATATTCTCTCCCGTGAATTCCGTCACGAGTAGGCCTGACGATTTCACTCATGTCCGTCCACATGGAATCAAAGCCGTCTCCGGAAAACTTTCCGCCATACCCAGCTCCGGAAACAGGGATTTTGCCGGTGGCAGCCTGTTCCCATGTGATCGAGATGATCTCTGGACCATATAACTCATCACCCAGGGATTCCCACTCAGGGTTTATGGTTTTGTGAATGAGTCGTTTCGGGCAACCCTGGACGCACCGGAAGCAACTCTTGCAAAATTCATCAATGGTGTCGCCCATGATAGAGGTCGAAAAGGAGCGATTCTTGTAAACTCCATAAACGCACTCCGTCTTCACGCACTTTGCGCACTTCAGGCAACCCTCTCCCCAGTCAACTATTCCGGATCGTCCTATGACGGGGAATCTGTTGGCAATAGGCTGAACTTCTATATGATACTTTTTCGGCATTTCTGAACCCACCCGATATTGAACTATCTCTGGAAACAGCAACTCCTGAAGCGGTTTAACCGTAACCTTTTTCCTAACTACGCCACTACGGTTGGTCTGTTACCTATCCCCGCGGCTTGAAGTATTTCCGGGACCATATGTTCCCATTCAATCGCCATGAGATGAATACCTGAGACGCCGGGAATTTCTTTGACTCTCTGTATGGTTTCTACAGCTATCTTTATGCCTTCTTCCGCCTGCTTTTCCTTAGGCGTGTTCGCCATTCTGCTAATCAACTCTTCGGGAATATCCATACCAGCGACCTTTGTGGCCATATACCTAGCCATGCCAACGGTCTTCAGCGGTGTGACACCCGCCAGAATGTAAGTTTTCTCAGTCAATCCCATGTCCCTAGCCTGAGTCATAAATGTCTCAAACCTGGCAAGGTTGTAAATACACTGCGTCTGGATAAAGTCAGCTCCGGCGCGGATCTTTTTGCCCAATCTGATTACTCTCCAATCGAGAGGTTCCGCAAATGGGTTCTCAGCAGCCCCAACAAACAATTGAGGAGGTCCCTGAATTGCTTCTCCTCCGATAATGATCCCGGATTCTCTCATATCATGAGCTGTTTTGAGGAGTTGAACCGAATCAAGATCAAACACTCCGGCAGCCTCTTTCTGGTTCCCGAAACTCTGATGATCCCCGGTTAAACAGAGAACGTTTCTAACTCCAAGCGCATATGCTCCAAATAGATCACTTTGAAGAGCGATTCGGTTTCGGTCTCTCGTAACCATCTGGAGGATCGGCTCATGTCCGAGCTGTTTGAGTATTGAACAGGCCGCCACCGAGGACATTCGCACAATAGCCGTCTGATTGTATGTCAC
>JACWAG010000278.1 GCA_014874425.1 Syntrophaceae bacterium
GCACGTGCGGTAATAGAAAAGGCCGGTTATGGAAAATCTTACCTTGAATCGGTTGGCTACGGAGTGGGGCTTCGTCAATCGGAATTCTATCCCATCATCGGCCGTGGCAGAACAGAGATCATAGAGGCCGGAATGGTAATAGACCTACTCCTGCCCACTATTTATCGAAAAGGGATAGGGGGCCCGCGTGTAACGGATGTGATTCACGTCTCTCAAGACGAAAATGAAGTCCTTACTGCTTATCCACGCAGTCTCGTGGAGATCTAATATATCTCCTGATTTTCAAAAAGTAGGGCTCAGAACATGGGTCGTTGTTGGAGACGGAAAATCAGGATGCGCATGTACGATGGTAGCTGGAAATTTCGGAGGTTGGCATGGCCAATATAATTGAAAAAGATTTCGATAATAATGTCGACAAATTCCTGTTGGGTAATGAAGCTATAGTACGGGGAGCTTTAGAGGCCGGCATAGACTTCGCCGCAGGATATCCAGGAACTCCGTCCTCGGAGATAATAGAAAATCTCTCAAAATACGCAAAGCAGATGAATCTGCATGTGGAATGGTCGACCAATGAAAAGGTAGCCACAGAAGGATCAGCGGCGGCGGCAATTGCAGGACTCAGGAGTTTGGCGGCGATGAAGAACGCCGGTCTGAGTGTGGCGCTGGATTTCCTGACGCACTTGAGTCTCACTGGTCTGGGAGATTCAAAAGGCTCCATGGTGGTGTTGGTTTGCGATGACCCGGATGCTCATTCAAGCGGAGATGAGACGGATTCACGGTGGTTGGCAAAGTTCGCGGGTGCTCCACTAATAGAGCCCAGCAGCGTGCAAGAGGCTTACAAGATAGTCCAGGAAGCCTACAGACTGTCGGAGAAGTACAAGTCTTACGTAATGTTGCGAAGCTACACGAGGCTTTCCCATGCGAGTAGCGTAGTCCACGTTGGGGAAGTTATACGTGCCAACCAAAACGTGAATTTGGATATTCAGAAATGTCTCACACCGTATTTGGCCAAACCTAAGCATGCTGAATTACTACGCAGAATGGCCGACATAGAGGTCGAGTTTGAGCAATCCCCATTCAACGAATACCTCGGACCGAAAAATCCCGAACTGGTGATAGTTGCTAGTGGCAGCGGTGTCCCAAGCGCCCTTGAGGCCATAGAACTCCTTGGCGTCGAAGGGTCGGTGGGTCTCTTAAAGCTGGCTACACTATGGCCATTCCCTCGAAAACTGGTTCAGAAACACTTGCGGGGTATACTGAAAATCCTGGTGGTCGAAGAAGTTGACCCGTTTTTAGAATATCACATCAAAGAATCTCTCTACGAGATTCGTGAGGCAGAGCAGATAATCTATGGAAAACTTTCTGGACACATACCGGGTTATGGCGAAATCGATCCTGACAGGGTTTTGGGCGCTCTAAGCAAAATATTGAAAATTGAATACAATGCCAGAACCGACCAATATGAGAAGTTAGCGCAGGACGCTGTTAACAAAATGTTGGTAAGTCGTGGCCTTTCCTGGTGTCCGGGATGCCCTCATCGCGCCAGTTTCTGGGCATTGGAAAAGGCCTTAAAGGGTGACAAACGAGGCGTCTATGTCACAGGAGACATCGGTTGTTACACTCTGGACGTGTTCCCCGAAGGCAAATGCCAAATGAATCTGTTGCACGCTATGGGATCCGGGATTGGCTTGGCTTCAGGATTGGGCCAACTAGGCAAGTTTGGTAGCGACCATCCGATAATCTCCATCTGTGGTGACTCAACGTTCTTTCACGCCTCGATCCCGGGGTTGATCAACGCCGTGTACAACAAATCCAACCTGATTCTGATCGTTCTGGACAATAGCGCCACGGCTATGACCGGGTTCCAGGCCCATCCTGGCGTAGGGTATACCGCTGTGGGCGAAAGTGTTCCGCCAATAGATATCGAGACCTTATGTCGTTCCCTGGGCGTCTCTGTCACAGTTGCTGACGCTTTCGATATCAAGGGCACGACGGCGAATATTCGAGAGTTGCTTAAAATTGATCAAGGGGTTCGCGTTTTGATTGTCAGGAGAATGTGCGAACTTCTACGCATGAAAAGACATAAAACCAAGCCATTCATGGTGAAAGTTGATGATGAAAAGTGTCGTGGCGAAAAATGCGGCATCTGCTACAGCGCATTCCGTTGTCCCGCAATCGTTCGTAATCAGAAAACAGGGAAAGCCAAAATCAGGGAAGACGCCTGTCCAGGGTGCGGGGTCTGTGTCAATGTTTGCCCATCGAAAGCCATCACACGGGAGGCCCAGGCATCATGATTATTAACGCTGATCCGCTAAATTTAATTGTATGTGGTGTAGGTGGACAAGGAAACATCCTGATATCCAGAATGATCGGAAGGATACTATCGGGGAAGAATTACTATGTCACGATTGGTGAGACTTTTGGCGCAGCGCAGCGTGGTGGCGCCGTGTATAGCAGCATGCGAATTTCCAAAAAGCACTATTACGGTCCGCTCATTCCCAAAGGCAGAGCGCACATCATCGCTGGTTTGGAACCGCTGGAAACGTTAAGGATTCTCACTGAATACGGAAACGAAAACACAATGACCGTCACAAATACAAAACCGCTGTATCCAGTCGGGACCCTATCAGGCAGAGCGGAATATCCTGATCTCGACACACTTAAAGGGACCATTAACAGTCTATCTCGATCCGCTTGGATGGTGAACGTCACGGAGATGGCCTCAAATCTCGGAGTTCCAATCGCCGCGAACATTATTTTGCTCGGTAGTCTGGTTGGGATTGGTAAAATGCCCTTGGACAGCGCTGAAGTTGAAAAAGAAATCAGATCTTCTTTCCGGGGCACGGCCGTTGAACTCA
>JACWAG010000279.1 GCA_014874425.1 Syntrophaceae bacterium
ACAGGGTCTGTTCCCTCGCCAGATCCGTACGCTCTTCAGACAGGGTGGTCCGCATGTCAGCGCTTGCAGTTCGCCTCGCCGCCAACTCGTTTGTCTGCGCCATCATGTCGACCATGCTCTCTGTGAGCCTGTTTTCCTCTTCCGCTAATTCTATTAGGACCTTCATTATTTGCTGTTCGTCGGATTTTTTAGCCATAGGACGCTCCTCACTCCTGAACTTTAGTTAACTGAATTGGGTAATCAAAACTATCGCCGAGCGCATATTAGACAATTATGCTGTCAGAGTGAATAGAATCCGAGGATTATTGTCCGAATCAGATTGTTCTATGACATATTTGTAAGATACTGTTGCTTTCTCATTTATAATGAATAATTTAAATTAATTAAGCGTAGAAAGAGTTATACCCAACAATGCGTTTGAATCTTCCCGAAAAAGTGCGTTCTATGCGCAATTAACAACAAAGGAGTCATGTGGATGAAAATAGTAGCTATTTTAGGAAGCCCGAGACCAAAGAGCAACGGTAGCGGGTTGGCCAACAAGATTCTAGAGCGGACAAAAGAACTTGGGGCAGAGACTCAGGTATTTGTTCTAAATAAGCTTCAGTATAAGGGTTGCCAGGCCTGTGAGACATGCAAGACAAAGTTGGATCATTGTGTGCTAAAAGACGACCTTACACAAGTATTGGAAGCGATACATCAGGCAGACGCCGTAGTGTTGGCCACTCCTAATTATTTCGGGGAGGCTTCCGGACAGTTTAAGTCATTTTTTGACAGAACATATTCGTTTCTGAACCCAGATTTCAGTTGCCGTCTGTCGCCTGGTAAATCCTCAGTGTTTATATTTTCTCAAGGCCAGACTAACCTAAATCTGTACGCTGATGTATATCCGAGATATGAAATGTGGCTAAAACGTTATGGCTTCTCGAACAACTATTCTCTTCGGATGAATGGCCCAAGACCGGCCGATTCGGTTTCGGAAAGGCCTGACTTGATCACTGAGGCTGAGAAGATTGCTGAGAGTCTGATGAAGCCGGCGGCTACACCTTCATCGGACAAGTGGTAAGCAGATTACTTCTAATTAAAAATCGGTTTCACAAGGCTACCTACTGTTCTAGTGGGACGAGTTTTTTTGAACATGGGGGAATTCAGCCACCAAGTGGATGTTCGCGGGCTTAGGTTCCGCAGGAACTCGAAATGGGAAAACGAGATTGACATTTTTGATCTGGGTAAGTAAATAAATAAGAACTCATACCATTGGGGATGGAGTCCCCCCATAAAAACCGCCTCATAGGCTGATGACTCCTGCCGTAAGGACTTTCGCGGCGGGATTTCAGTGTCAAGTTATACCCGCCGCACGGCGGGTTTTTTGTTTATAGTCAGCGTTTCGATTTTTCATGAGTTCGTGAAATATTCGTACTTCACGATACTGAAGACATGAAAATCCAATATGAGGAGCGTTAGCCATGAATTATGAAGGCCACAGTTTAATTGCTGAAACGCCCATAGCGTGTAATTCGGAGGTGGGCGCCGCTGCGCTGTTTGGTGAACTCCTGGGCGAGGCCACAACAAAAGTTCTTCGTTTAGGGCCGGATTTTGCCGCCGACCTGGCAAAACTCACCACGCTGAATGAACGGCTCGAAGAAGGTCGATTCCATCTTGCTATCCTCGGGCAGTTCAAACGTGGAAAAAGCACGCTCTTGAACGCTTTAATTGGAGAACCCATATTACCGACATCAGTTGTGCCGCTTACGGCTATCCCTACATTCGTTGAGTATGGTCCTGAGATGGGGGTACGGGTACACTATCAGGATGATAAACCCTCACATGAATTCTGGAACAAGACTCCGGAAGAGATGAATAAAATTCTCCAAGCGTTTGTAACCGAAGAGGGAAACCCTGAAAATCGTTTAGGAGTGCTTCAGGTTGATATCGTGCATCCAGCAGAGATACTCAAAAATGGTGTGGTGCTCATAGATACGCCTGGCATCGGGTCCACTTTTACTCACAATACTCAAGCGACGTTGAATTTTCTTCCTCAATGCGATGCGGCGTTGTTTGTGGTGTCAGCCGACCCCCCACTAACAGAAGTAGAGGCTGAGTTCCTTCAAGATGTCCTCCCAAAGGTTTCTCGTCTTTTTTTCATTTTCAACAAAATGGATTATCTGAATGAAAAAGAAAAGGAAGCTGCCGTAGCGTTTTTTATCAAGGTCCTGAAACAGAAGGTCCCTTCGAGTGATAATTATCCAATCTTTTGTGTGTCCGCTCGCATGGGCTTGGAATCCAAAACGTCCAATGAAACGAGTTTGTGGAGCCAGAGTGGGCTAGACGCCGTAGAGAATCATCTTGTTTGCTTCCTGTTGTATGAAAAGACCAGGACGCTGATGGACGCGTTGTCGAAGAAGGCTATCGATATCCTTGAAAGCGCTGTAATGAGGCTTAGATTGGAAATAGCGTCCCTACAGATGCCGATTGAGGACCTGGAAAGAAGGCTTAGCCTATTCGAAAAGGAACTCAAAAATGCGGAACGGCAAAAAGTTTCAGCTCAGGATATGTTGATCGGGGACAGGAAGAGAACACTTGCTCTCCTGGAGGAACACGCGGAGGCTCTTCGAAAGGCTTCAGAGCAACATTTGAGAAAGGCTATAGACAAATCCTTTGCGGAGATGGCTGACGGGGAGATAAATGAGCAAAGGATTCTGGATGTTTTGGCGGAGGAAGTCACATCTTTCTTTGGGGAGTCCGCTGAAAAAGTGACTTCCCGTTTCGCCCGACTTGTAGTTGAAGCTTTAAGCCCGCATCAAGAACGTGCCGACGAAATTATCTCGCAGATACGAAGAACTGCGGCGGAGCTTTTTGAAATTCCCTACCATGCCCCTGACAGTTCGGAAGTGTTTGAGACAAAGCGAAGGCCGTACTGGGTCCAGCGAAAAAGAG
>JACWAG010000280.1 GCA_014874425.1 Syntrophaceae bacterium
CTGCCTTTCTGGGTCAACTCAATGGTATTGTCTTCGATAGTGAATAGTCCAGCGCCATCAAGGTGGCCCAGGGAGTCCTTGACAAACCCGGACGCGTCGAGTCCATACTGATAGCTCATCAGGGTAAGATCAACGCCCTTGGTCAATCTCAGCCCCATTATCATGGCGTCCTTAAATCTGGTAAGGGGATCCATTTCAATTAAAGATTCTACCACAGACTGATTACACAAAGTCGAACGGAGGTATCGGTCCAGTTCAACCACATTTGAGTAACGCGTCCTTCCTGTCATTCCGTGAGCGGCAAGCCCAACGCCCAAGAAAACTTGATCCGTCCAATACTTTAGATTGTGCCGGGATTGCATTCCAATCCTGGAGAAATTCGATATTTCATATTGTTCAAGCCCTTTGGAACAAAGCTTTTCACAAATCGCCTCGTACATGTCGGCCACAAGGTCATCATCAACAACTTCGTCTTGAGTAAGTTTAATTCGATTTTCAATCTTGGATCCGGACTTAATCTCGAGCAGATACACCGAGACATGTTCAGGCCCCAATTCAATAATTTCTTCCAGACTGTTCATAATCGATGAGAGCGTCTGGCTGGGATAACCTGCAAGCAGATCTACTGAGATGTTCTGGAATCCGGCCTTTCTGGCATTAATGAATGTTCTTATAAAATCTGCGGCCGAATGTCGTCTGTTCATTGACCGAAGTTCAAGATTATTTAGCGACTGTGCGCCAATGCTAATTCTGTTCACGCCAGCTTCCTGCAGTTTGAGGAATTCATTTTCCAAGTAGGTCCCTGGATTGACCTCTACAGTGATCTCCATAGGATGAACAAAGTTAAACGTTCGCTTAATGGCATCAATAATCCTCTCTATGCTTTCCGGATTGAAAACACTCGGAGTTCCGCCGCCAAAATATATGGTGTCTAAATCTGCTGGAAAAGAGTGGCCCATGAACAAAAGAGATTTTCCCAGACCGCGGATTTCCTGGATAACCGCTTCAACATAGTGGGCCTCCAGCGCCGTTTCAAAAGGATATGAAACAAACCCACAATAGTCGCAACGACTCAGACAAAAGGGTATGTGGACGTAAACACCTATTGGGCCGCAATCATCAGGATATTTTCCGGGTACAGCGTTTGCTTGCATTTACCAAAAGTGAGATTTCAGATCGTTCAAGACAATTAGCTTTTGTGGAGCGCCTGAGACATCAACCAAAGAGGCTCGGCAGGTCACGAAACTTATAAAACTTTAGGAACAGGATTGAGTGAACATTCGGCAAGTGGCGTTTTTGTTATTGGCTGGGGGACGAGGATTCGAACCTCGGTTAACGGGGCCAGAACCCGTCGTCCTGCCGCTAGACGATCCCCCAGCAACAACAGAGCCATTCTAAGGATGATGTGTTGTTTCTGTCAAGAATATTTAATTTATTTCCGATTCCCTTAATGCTTCGAAGATGCTTTCTTTCGAAACACGTCCGATTCTGAGGACTTTCCAACCTGGGTGAGTCGCGTCAACAACTGTTGAGGGAAGCCCTCCAGGGCACGGTCCGGAATCAACAACCACATCCACTGAATGAATAATTTCAGGTGGGATATCTGTCACACTTTTAGGCGTTGGGTCTCCTGAAAGATTAGCGCTAGTCGCAGTTATCCAACCACCGACCATTTCCGCCAACAGACGCGCTGGACACAACGGGGGAACTCTGACGCCTATATCGCCCGAAGCATTCCGAACATACTTAGAGAAATCTACTTGGCCATCGAACAAGATAGTCAAACTCCCAGGCCAGAAGTTTTTCATGAGAGTTTCAGCAATTTTCGAAAAACCGCTGATTCTTGAATTTACGACCTTCTTGTCCGAAGCGATTAACGCTAACGGATTTTGAAAAGTTCTTTTCTTTATTGAAAAAATTTTCTCCACAGCTTCATCCATAAATGGATTCGCCGCTATAGCGTAAAAGGTTTCAGTGCCGACTATAACTGTTCCTCCATGCATTATAGCTTCAGCCGCTATTCCCAAATCTAAAGAGGCGGTTTTGGGATCATAATCGGAAATGGTTATCAACAACTGTTGGTACCTCTAGACATACTTAGTAGATGCGTCTGAAAGTAAATACCCATTCTAATTCTATTGACAACACATTGTAATCACTGAGGTTTGATAACTGTCACACAATGACGCGATGTGTGTTTAAGCTATCATTTTTCGCAACTTGTGGACCCCTTTAACAAGTTATTACAGAAGTTATCCACAGGTTCTGGGGAATTCTCATCCAGAGCCGATCCACCCTTGTTTATGATTTCAAACCTAGGGCTTCTTTGATTTCTTGTTCCTTAAAACCCACTATAACCTTTTCGCCAATTATTAGAGTCGGAAAGGCACATCTGGAGGTAAGCTCTTTAATTTCATCCAAAACTGGCTTCCGATCTTCGTCTGAAAGTAAATCTACATCCGTGAATTCATATTCTATTCCACAATCTCCCAGGAATCTCTTACAAGCTTTACAATGACTACAGGTACTAAGAGAATAAAGTTTACATTGCTCCATTTTATGGCTCCCTTGACGTTAGTTCGCATGAAGTGATAAAATCATTTCTCCACAGTTATTCCTAAACAAATTCAGGTCTGAAAATATGGCACAAAGAGAAGATAAACGGGCCCTTATAACCGGAGTGACCGGACAGGACGGCGCTTATTTGACTGAGTTTCTTTTGCGCAAAGGTTACGTAGTGTGCGGAGTAAAAAGGAGAAGCTCCTTAATAAATACGCAGAGACTCGATAACCTTTATGAAGATCCTCACTTTCCTAGCCGACGGTTAATCCTCGAATACGGGGACATGACGGATTCTACCAATCTCATTAGGATTATTCAACAGTTTCAACCTACAGAGATATACAATCTCGCGGCGCAAAGCCACGTCAAAGTTTCTTTCGAAACCCCCGAGTACACCGCAAATTCGGACGCTCTAGGGACTCTTCGATTATTGGAAGCTATCCGCATCCTGGGGTTAATAGATAAAGTTCGCTTTTATCAGGCTTCAACTAGTGAACTCTATGGAATGGTCCAGGAAATTCCACAGAAAGAGACTACACCTTTTTATCCCCGAAGCCCGTATGCTGTGGCAAAATTATATGGGTATTGGATCATAAGGAACTACCGCGAAGCATATGGGATGTTTGCATCGAACGGTATACTTTTTAATCACGAATCCCCGTTGCGAGGAGAAACCTTCGTCACCCGAAAAATAACTCGAGCTGTAGCCCGTATCAAATTGGAGATGCAGGATAACATGTATTTGGGAAACTTAAACGCCAAGCGTGATTGGGGATACGCCGCTGATTATGTTGAAGCTATGTGGCTCATTTTACAGCACCATGAGCCTGACGATTTTGTCATAGCTACTGGAGAAAACCATTCGGTGAGAGAATTCGTAGACCGAGCTTTCAAAGAGGTTGGGATTTCGATTACTTGGGAAGGTTCCGGCGTAGATGAACAAGGTCTGGACAGTGAAACAGGCAAAGTCCTTGTTTCGGTGGACCCTCGCTATTTCAGACCCACGGAAGTTGACCAACTATTGGGAGATGGGACCAAAGCTCGCGAAATTCTTGGATGGGGCCCTCGATGCAGTTTTTCCGAACTGGTTCGACACATGGTGGTTGCCGACCTAAAGGAGGCTGAAAAGGAACAACTGTGCAAATCTGCAGGATTTAATTAATGATATCAACCAAACCTAGAGTATTTGTCGCTGGTTCAACAGGCATGGTGGGATCGGCGATCTGTAGACGCCTTGAGTCCGAAAACTATCCGGTGATAAAACACCCCGGCCGCAAGGTTGATCTACGTAATCAGTTGACTGTGTATGAATTGCTCGACGGCATTCGCCCTCAGTGGGTGTTTCTGGCGGCGGCTCGAGTAGGCGGAATATTTGCCAACAGCGCGTTCCCTGCAGAATTCATCTATGACAACTTGATGATGCAAAGCAACGTCATGCACGCCTGTTATGAACTCAAGGTGGAGAAAATGCTATTCTTGGGGAGTTCCTGCATTTACCCAAGGTCAGCTCCTCAACCGATGAAAGAGGAATATCTTCTGACAGGCCCCTTGGAACCTACAAATAAGCCTTACGCCGTAGCCAAAATCGCGGGCATAGTTATGGCTCAAGCATATAGACGCCAATATGGAGCAAATTTTATATCAGTTACGCCCTCCAATCTGTATGGTCCTTTTGACAATTTTGACTTAAAAAGTTCTCATGTCTTGCCCGCTCTACTCAGGAAGACTCATGAAGCCAAAGTGTCGAACGCCGAACATGTTCAGATCTGGGGAACCGGCTCTGTCTTGCGTGAATTCCTTCACGTTGACGATTTAGCGGACGCTTGCGCATTCTTGATGAAGAATTACGACGAGATGGAGATAGTAAACATAGGATCAGGCTATGACATATCGGTTTTGGATCTCGCAAAATTAATAAAGGAGGTGGTAGGATTTGAAGGAGAATTGCGCTTTAAATCGGATATGCCCGACGGCGTACAGCAGAAATTGTTGGACATTTCGAAGATTACCGCATTAGGCTGGAGACCTAGTATAGGCATGAGGGCCGGTTTGGAATCAACTTATGAGTGGTATTTGAAAAATATCGGTCATTGTCGCAATTCGTAGTTTATCGAAGAATGCTATTGAACAATTTTCTGATGAGTATTGGTTGAAAATAAATTGAATGAGCCGATTGATCCAGCCAACCTCAACTTGGCCTGCCCCATACTGGAAGTGTCAATACCCGTAGATAAACTCAGAGACGACACGAACCCACCTCACCTGAATTTTAAAATTGATAAAAGACATATTGTGTGGTTGTTAGGCCGTTCCGGTATAGGTAAAACTACGATTCTACGTACAATAGCCCGTCTTCACGAGACCTCCGGTGTCTCGATGAAGTATCGAGGGACCATTTACCATCAAATTGAGCCTCGACGCTGGAGAAGCTCTATACTTTATGTGAACCAGAAACCGGTTATGTTCCGAGGCTCAGTCCGCGAAAATATTTTCAAACCTTTTAGATTAAGACTTAACAAAGATCGTATCCCCGAAAATGCGTCGGTTGTTACCTTATTAAGGAAACTTTATTTGTCGGACTCGGTTCTTGAAAGAGACGCCATGACCCTTTCTGTTGGGGAAGCGGCTCGAATTTGTCTTGTACGCGCACTTTTGTTATCTCCAGAAATACTGTTGCTTGATGAGCCAACAGCTTCTCTTGATCTGGATTCTAGAAAAGCTGTGGCAAAGACATTGAATGAATGGTTGTCACTTACAGATAGTGGAATAATTGGAGTCACTCACGATGAAACCCTTACAGGAATGGCGCCTGGTCTGGAAATTCACTTAGGGTCTTATTAGTCCAATCCCATTTATTAAGTTAACGTTGTTTAAAATACCGAAAATTTATAAATGAACTAAAAAACATGACCACACAAATTGTCCCAATTTCCGATTCCCAACTTATCTTTACAGGGATTTTGGTCCTTATAACAGCCGGGATTTCCGCATCTTTTCGGCTGGGTCTACTAAAATCACTTCTGTGGGGAACAGCCAGATGTGTCCTGCAACTCAGCGTTGTTGGTTACGCTTTAGCATGGATTTTTTCTGTCAACCGTCTTGAAGTAGTAATTCCAGTAATAGCGTTAATGGCCTTATTCGCAGCCAATACAGCGACGCGACGTACACCCAATGTCTCTGATTTTCCAACCTTGTTGGCGTTTGTCGCCTTGGCGTCTACAACGTACCTGGTGGCCGTTATTGTGTCGCTGACAATCATACGCCCGGTCCCATGGTACGAATCAAGGATAGTTGTGCCTATCTCTGGAATGATACTGGGAAACGCTGTAAGCGGAATAACCCTTTCCATTGATAGATTGTATGGTGAAGTAAGAAGTCATTCTCACGAGGTCGAAGCGCTCCTGTCTATGGGGGCCTCTCCATGGGAATCGGTACACGACCTGATTCGTGAAGCCTTAAGATCAGCCATGACCCCGATGATAAATTCATTAATGGTTGTAGGCATAGTTAGCATACCAGGCATGATGACCGGCCAAATACTGGGAGGGGCCGACCCGGTTGAAGCGGCGAGATATCAAATAGTCGTCATGTTGATGATTTCGTGCGCCGCGGCAGTGGGTAGTATGATCCTCATCGGCCTGTCATTCCGACGTCTTTTTACAAAAGATGAGGCGCTACGACCAAACTTGTTTCGATCTAATTCTTAATTCGCTTAAAAGCTTCTACAATTAACCCCGGAATAATTTGCGCCTGATTATCCAGAAGTGTCCTCGGGTCAATCAAGACACTGCCTTCCTTTACAATTGTGATGACTGGGGGATCCCCTTTACGCAGGGAGTTTTCCAATCGGGCCGCTGAAAAAACTGTCGGCCTTATCGAAACACGAGGCCCAACCAAGTCGCTCATAGGAAGAGCGCCTCCTCCAACCCTACCGATTCCCTGTTCCACAGAAATTTGGGCCTGACCTCTTAGCTCAGATTCTAATACTTGAGCTATTTCTTGCGCGTCAATCATCAATTCATCCGATGACTTGCCGATCATGGCCAGAGTCGGTATAGAGCCCGTAGGTCCCGCCTGGCTGATATATTCCTGAAGAGTAGCCTCCAGCCCCGCCAGCGTCAATTTGTCCATCCTCAGCGCCCTAGCAAGAGGATTGGCGCCCATTAGGCTTATATAGTCCTTTTCCCCAACCAATATCCCAGCCTGAGGACCTCCAAGCAGCTTGTCACCACTAAAACTCACAATGTCAATACCCTTTGCGATGACTTCCTGAACAGTGACTTCGTCGGGCAATCCAAATGGCGAGAGATCTACAAGGCACCCACTTCCAAGATCCATCATCGTCGGCAAATTATACTCCCGTCCGATCTTAACCAATTCATCAAGGGATATCTCACGTGTGAACCCGATTATCCGGTAATTGCTTGTATGCACTTTAAGAATAAGGGCTGTGTTTTCATTAATTGCTTGTACGTAGTCTCGTGGATGCGTCCTGTTAGTCGCCCCAACCTCTCTGAGGATTGCGCCGGACTGGGCCATTACTTCGGGAATCCGAAACGAACCCCCTATTTCAATCAGCTCGCCCCTTGATACTATTACCTCTTTTCCTTTAGCTAACGTCCCAAGCGCTAGCAGCACAGCCGCTGCATTGTTGTTAACAGCAAGGACAGCTTGAGCGCCAGTCAATTCTTCTATCAGCGAGTTCAAGTGAGAGTTTCGCTGACCGCGACTTCCTTTCTCTAAGTCATATTCAAGATTTGAATATGATGTCGCTACTTCGAGAATCCGCTCTGCGACCTTGCGTGATAAAGGCGACCGGCCAAGATTTGTATGAACAACAACACCTGTGGCGTTAACAAGGGTGAGAAGATTTGGCCGAAGCCGTCTTTCAGCGACAACACATATCCTGTCAACTACTGAATCAAAGTTGAGATTTTCCTGGGTTAATTGGTTCTTTCTAATTGAATTACGCAAATCGTTGAGAGTGGATGTGACGATATGTTTTACGAACGTCGAAGAATACACGCTTAAAAGACGTTGAATCTTAGGATGGAACAGTATTTTGTCGACAGAGGGGATCAGACTGAATAAGGCTTCCGGATTACTACCTGCCACGACCTTGCTCTTTAGGGGGATTTCACTATCTTGATCGACTTGATGACATCTTCAAACATAGGGGAGTAGGTCTTAAAGTCTTTTCCAGGAGCAGAAAACTCCAGGTTGATTTCGTGTTTGTCGGTAAAAATCTTTAGGCCCCAAGACATCAACCGGTTCATATCGGATGGGACCTTTTCTTTTACAAGAATTCCTTTCGCATTCGGAATCCGGAGTGTCTTCACTTTCTCCATGGTCTTGTCACCGTTCGCCACTCTCTTAAAGGTGTTGATCATGGCGGTTCGGGAACCAATGAGTCGAGCGCCTACCACGACATATATTTCACACGAATCCTTAGTCCATTTAAATATGTGAGGCTCATCGACACCTTCGGACTTGAAATCGTCAGGAACTTTGATTTCCATAACCCCATCGACTTGACGAACAGTCGAGGAGCGTATTTGAGAAGGCTGACAGTATGAAATCTGACAAATCAATATTAAAGGAGCGGAAATGGCCAATAACAACAGACTCTTACGTTTAAAAACATAAAGAGATTTGTTGGCAAGAAAATCAAGCGCTCTTATAATAGGCATAAATGGTCGCAAATCAATATAACTCGTTGTAATATAATGGGTCATAGAGATCGTTGACTGCTGACAACCCTTGCTTCAATTCGGGCTGTCTACAGCAATTCTAAGATTAGTAGCATGGATACGCACATATGTCAAAAATCATGACAACGAATAAGGGGTTAACTCGTCGCAATGCCCATTTGTATGTTTTGGGATGCAAGGTTAATCAGGCGGAGGTTGATAGTGTTTCGACCTTTTTGGAACAATGTGGTTTTGAAATAGATCACGATTGCGAGTCTCCGGATCTTGTCTTTATAAATACTTGCTGCGTAACGGATTCCGCAGCCGGAAAATCTCGCCGCCTGATAAAAAGACTCTCGGAAAAATATGCTGAGTCCAAAATGGTTGTTTCCGGTTGCCTTGCCGAGATTGATCCAGCGATGATCACGAAGGTCTCGGCAAACGCTCTGGTACTTGGCACTCACGCGAAGGACCATTTTCCGGAAATTCTTTCTCGAGAGATATACGATGTCTCATCAGTCAATTCTAACCCAGCGTCATCCTGTTCTCAGTTTTCCAGCGCCTGGCGGACGACACGATCATCAAGGAGTAGAGCGTTCCTAAAAGTCCAAGATGGATGCTCCCATAGGTGTTCATACTGTGTAGTTCCGATTGCTCGAGGTCCATCCAGAAGTATGAGGCTAAATGAAGCTGTTAGAAGCGCCCAAATTCTAAATGAGGGAGGGTATTCCGAGATTGCCGTTACCGGAATTCACCTCGGGGCATATGGACGTGATCTGTCGCCCAGAATCAAACTCGAAGACCTGGTTGCACGTCTGTTGTCAGATGTCCCCAGTTGCAGGTTCAGGCTAAGTTCCATTGAACCGCAGGATTTTTCGGAGGAGCTGCTTTCCTTGATTTCGCATACTCCAAGAATTTGCAGACATTTTCATATTCCAACGCAAAGCGGTGACGACAAAATCCTCAAAGACATGTTTAGACCGTATAAAACTGACCTGGTTCTGAGATTAACTGCGAAAATATTTGAATCGGTCCCGGACGCTTGCGTCGGTATGGATATAATGGTTGGTTTTCCTGGGGAGACAGACGAATCCTTCGAGAAAACGGAGGAATTCATCAAGAAATCAGGCTGCAATTATCTGCACGTGTTTCCGTTTTCGCCTAGAAAAGGAACGGTGGCACAGGGATTGCCCAATCGGGTCCCTAAACAGATAGCTCGCTCAAGAGTTAGAATCCTTCGTAATTTATCGACCGAGTTACGGTCAACTTTCTTTAGCAAATTTGTAGACCGGAATCTCGAGGCCTTAATTGAATCGATCGAGACAAATCCTGGTGGACGGGGCAAAGGACTAACGGATAATTAC
>JACWAG010000007.1 GCA_014874425.1 Syntrophaceae bacterium
AGTCTACCGTTTACTATGGAATTTTTCTATATCTCAGAAAAATACGTATTATGTCAATAGATTTTTGGAGAATTCGTGTAAAATCAACATCTCTTCCATTCGCGATTTAAAAAAGCTACCCTTATTCAAGATTCGCAATGTAATTGTAATCCCACAACTGAGGCGTCTAGGAAGCTATTAGGCGTAATATTTTTCATGTCGATCATTCGCAGACAGATCATTCTCAAAGGAATCCTCCAAGGAATAGGATTCAGGCCCACTGTTTATCGCCTTGCTAGAAAACACGAGTTGGCCGGCTGGGTTATAAACACAACCGAGGCTGTACGCATCGAAATCGAAGGGACGTTAAGCCGGTGCGAGGGTTTCATATCCGAACTGCCTGGGGTCACACCACCGCCCGGCCAAATACATACGTTTGAAATATTGGAAAAGGCCCCTATAGGCGAAACTTCGTTTCGTATACAAACTAGCTTGGAAACTCAACGTGAGATTACTCCAATCCCTCCCGATGTCGCTGCTTGTCCCGAATGCGTCTCAGAACTCTTTGATCCTAATGACAGAAGATATTTATTCCCATTTGTAACCTGCACGCTTTGCGGCCCTCGCTTCACTGTTGTCCGATCATTCCCTTACGATAGGGAAAGGACAAGCATGGCTGATTTTGAGATGTGCGAAGACTGCGCAACTGAATATAAGGACCCTGATAATCGCCGGTTCCATTCTCAAACCAACTCATGTCCAAAATGCGGCCCCAAACTGTCATTGGTGGACTCTAATGGAAAGATCGTCCGGCAGAGTGACCCAATTGTAGAGTGTATCAAACTTCTCAAACAGGGCCAAATTCTTGCGATCAAAGGTTTAGGTGGGTTCCATCTTGCGGTAGACGCCTTAAATAATGACGCTGTTCAGAGGTTGCGTGAACTTAAGGGGAGGCCTGAAAAGCCTTTCGCGGTTATGAGCCGTGACATTGAAGAGGCGAGAAAATACTGTGAAATTAGCCCCATTGAAGCAGGAATCCTCAAGTCAAGCGCTGCGCCAATAGTTTTGCTCAGGGCCAGCGGAGAAAAACTCGCCCCGAGTGTCGCCCCTTACGTGAGCACACTTGGAATAATGCTTCCTTATGCCCCGGTTCACCATCTGCTGTTCAGACACCCCTATTTTAATGACACGGGCACCCTTTCCCATCTGGTAATGACTTCCGGTAATAGTTCTGATGAACCGATTGCCGCAGACAATGACGAGGCTTTGGAACGACTTGGATCTATCGCCGACGCTATTCTACTTCACAATCGCCAGATTGTATTAAGGGCTGATGATTCGATTGTTCGGATAATTAGGGCAGAATCCACTGTCTTTCGACGCTCACGCGGTTATGTTCCGTTGAGCTTTCAATTTGGAGCGCCGTTTTCTTTAGATTGCACAGGTTCTGACAAATCCACTTCAGTTGACTTCGTCTCGATTCATCTAGAGAAACCCCCTGCCGTGTTGGGGGTAGGGGCTGATCTGAAGAATGCGCCTGCTATACTGGATGGAGAATTGCTCACGCCCGGCCCTCATGTTGGGGACCTTGAATCGCCGGAGGCACAGGATTATTTTGCCAAATCAATTGAAATACTTAAAGGGTATCTGAATGTTGATCCGTCGGTAATAGCCTATGATCCGCACCCGGCTTACTTCAGTTCGAAACTAGCCAAACAGAATGACAAATTTCTTGTTCCAGTCTATCATCACCACGCGCACGCGGTCAGTCTGCTCCTTGAGAATAGTTTGAGCGGTCCCATCCTCTGTGTAGTCTTTGACGGCACCGGTTATGGTGATGACGGAACCATCTGGGGTGGAGAATTTCTGCTTTCCGATAGGACCGGTTTTAAACGGCTCGCACGATTGAGGCCATTTCCCTTGATAGGATCGGAAGCCGCTATTCGAGAGCCCTTGAGGATAGCCGCCGGTTTGCTTGCGATGGCCAACGGAGACTCGATTCCAGAGGATGCTCTTCGGCTCTTTGGTGAAGCCGCTTCCAGAACCAATCTATGGCTGGAGGCATGGAAGAAACGCTTGAACGCGCCTTTGACATCATCAGCAGGTAGACTCTTTGACGCGGCGGCCGCAATTGCAGGCTTTCGACGACCTGTTTCTTTTGAGGGCCAGGCGGCGATGTGGCTTGAATCAATAGAGGATGGAACCGAAGATGGTTCATATTCTGTTGGGTTCCAGGACAAAGGCATATTGGAGCCTGACGTCGCTTCATTGTTGTCTACCATGGCAAATGACGCCCTTGCCGGGACGAAACCGGAAAAACTCGCTGCCCGTTTTCACAATTCTGTTGCAGACGTAATTGTGAAAACTGTTGAGAAGCTGGCCGTTTTTAATCCTTCAGGGATAGTAGGGTTAACGGGAGGCTGTTTTCAGAATAAAAAGCTGACTGAGGCCGTTGCAGATCGTCTCGAACGTTTTGGGTCAAGGGTTTTATGCCATAAAATGGTACCTGTGAACGATGGTGGCATCGCAGTGGGTCAGGCCGTTGTCGGTAGGGAAATTTGGTTTAGATCAAATGTCAGATTCAGTAGCACTCTTAAAAGGCGGTAGTTGATTAATTTCATCTTGCTCATACAATATGAAGATCTGGATAAAGGATTGATCAATGTGTTTAGCTATTCCAATGAAACTTGTTGAAATAACCGGGTCTGGCGTAGGAAAAGTGGACGCCGGAGGGGTAAAGGCGGACGTAAGTCTTGCCATGGCGCCTGATGCCAAAATGGGTGATTATCTGATTGTTCACGCTGGCTTTGCAATTGAGATTCTTGACCATGAAGAAGCTATGATACGACTTGATTTGTTTAGGGAACTGGCTGAAGCCACCGCAACCGAGGCCATAGATTGAGAATCGAAATCGAAAAACAGGCGGCAAAGAAATTAGCCGGAGATATAAATTCCATGCTGTCGGGGTCCAGAGCGTCCATGAAATTCATGGAGGTGTGCGGCACACACACAATGGCAATTCATTCTTCGGGAATCAAGAGTCTTTTTACAAGTAAACTTGTGCTGGTTTCCGGGCCAGGTTGTCCTGTCTGTGTAACTGAAAAGCTGTTTATCGATCAGGCGATATTTCTGGGGAAGAAATTTGGAGCATGTCTCGTGACCTTCGGAGACCTCATTAGAGTCCCGGGCACGGAGGGTTCGCTCGCCGACCTGAGGTCTCAGGGCGGGTCAGTCAAGGTAGTTTATTCTCCAATGGACGTTATAGGAATTGCCGCTCAGGTGGCTCCTCAACCCGTGGTCTTCCTGGGAGTTGGGTTTGAGACAACGATCCCGACTGTTGCCGTGACCCTAAAGACTGCCCTTTCCCAGAATGTTGGGAACCTGTTTGTATTGCCCGCGTTCAAGACTATTCACAGGCCATTGAAGATACTGGCTTCCCAGAAAGACTTATCGGGATTTTTATTGCCCGGTCATGTTTCCGCTATCATTGGCGCGGATTCTTACGATTATCTTCCGCGGGATCACCAAAAACCTGGGGTTATAGCTGGTTTCGATGGTTTGGACATATTATTGGCCATTCGGAGCCTTGTGAAAATGACTGTAAAAAATGAGGCGCGGATTGAGAATGAATACAGAACGGTCGTCAAACCAGAGGGTAATGTTGTCGCAAGGGCCCTAATAGATGAAGTTTTCGAACCGGCAGACGCTTCCTGGCGCGGCCTCGGCGTGATACCAGGAAGTGGTTTGGCATTAAGGACGCCTTACGATGCCTTTGACGCCTTAAAGAGTTTTCCGATGGAAGTTCCGGCTGCGCCGGATGACCCCCGCTGCAAGTGCGCCAGAATATTGACGGGGGAACTCACTCCAAACCAGTGCGGACTGTTTGGCGGAGAATGTGTGCCTGAAGCCCCCGTAGGTCCATGTATGGTCTCGTCCGAAGGCACTTGCGCCGCATATTACAAATATGGAGGAGGTTCTTTTGACGACTAGCTTTCAGGTAAATTCTATTTCACTGGCGCATGGTGGCGGCGGGAAGATGAGCCGACAACTCATACGTGACATGATTATGCCACGACTTAATCGAGGGAAGCTCTCTTCGCTCCCTGATTCGGTGGTGTTGTCGAACCTTGGCGACAAAATTGCTTTTACTACTGATTCGTTCGTAGTCTCACCCATTTTTTTCCCGGGTGGAAATATCGGATCTTTATCCGTGCACGGAACATGCAATGATCTGGCGTGTTCGGGCGCGCAGCCTGTTTTTCTGTCCGTGGGACTAATCTTGGAGGAAGGATTCCCTATGGAAAAACTCTCCAGATTGCTGGATTCCATGTCCGAAGCTGCAGACATTTGCGGTGTAGAGATTGTGACAGGAGATACAAAAGTTACTCCTAAAGGAGCCACAGACCTAATCTTCATCAATACAGCCGGCATTGGCAAGGTCCGGTCTGCCGTTGAGTTGACCCCCACTCGTATTGCTCCCGGTGACGCCATAATTGTTAGTGGCCCTGTGGGCAATCATGGAATGGCGGTAATGTTGAGCCGGGCGGAATTTTCTTTCGACTTTGATGTAAAATCAGACTCTGCGGGTATCTGGCCTGTTGTTGAAAGATTATTGACGCTGGAAAGCGGCCTCAAATTTTTGAGGGACCCCACCAGGGGAGGACTGAGCGCTACTCTCAACGAGATCGCTGGTCTTACAGGTTTTACGGTTTCAGTCGATGAGTCTATGATACCGGTCTCTCCAGAAGTTTCAGCAGCCGCCGAGTTACTGGGGATCAATCCATTGGAGGCCGCTAATGAAGGGAAGATCGTCGCCGTTATTGACAGCGGTAGCGTAGACAGGGCCTTTGATTTGTTGAACGATTGTCCACAAGCGGTCGGCGCTTCTCTTATCGGTTCGGTCATTGGTGAAAACAAACCCAGGGTAATCATTAAAACACGTCTCGGTGGATCTAGGGTCCTTTCAGAGCCTATGGGAGAGTTACTTCCTAGAATTTGCTAAGCATGCGTAAAATATTTTCAGGATGTATTTGAATCAATCAATTTTTTTGTCAGCCTAAGACTTTGTCTGACAAGAGGAACTCAAAATGGATGAAGGGGTAAAACTGGAAACATCGGAAAATCCAGGGTCACCATGCGCGATCAGTAGACCAGGCGGGTCTTCAAAGGGACGCAGCGAAGATAATCCTTACGCAAACGCTCTAACCCAATTTGATAAAGCCGTATCCCACTTGAACCTGAAGCGTGGTGTTGTAGATATGCTTCGCTGCCCCAAGCGGGAATTGTCAGTAAACTTTCCTGTGATGATGGACAACGGCGACATAAGAATTTTCCGGGGATATCGCGTGCATCATTCTGTCGTGAAAGGGCCTACCAAAGGCGGAATCAGGTATTCGCCAAATGTGACTTTGGACGAAGTTCGCGCTCTTGCGATGTGGATGAGTTGGAAGTGCGCCCTTATGAACCTCCCTTACGGTGGCGCCAAAGGAGGGGTTATTGTAAACCCCAAACTGTTGTCCTCACGTGAGCTTGAGCGTCTTACTCGAAGGTATTCTACTGAAATCAGTGTCCTGATGGGACCTGAAAGCGATATACCGGCGCCGGATGTCGGTACTAATCCTCAGGTAATGGCCTGGATCATGGATACATATTCCATGCACCGCGGATTTTCGATCCCCGCGGTGGTGACGGGCAAGCCTGTGGAGATAGGAGGATCGCTGGGCAGGACTGAAGCGACGGGACGTGGCGTGGGTTTTTGTATACTCGAAGCCCTAAAGCTCAGGGGTATAGATCCGAAAAATGCTACAGTCGCTATTCAGGGATTCGGGAATGTCGGTTCAGTAGCCGCCAAGATGGTCCAAGAATTGGGTATGAAGCTGGTAGCGGTAAGTAGTTCTAAAGGTGGGCTTTATAGTGGTGATGGTATTGATCCGTCAAGCGTTACTCGACACCTTGAACGGGGAGGTTGTGTAACGAATTTTGCCGGAACGGATTCAATTTCCAATGAAGAATTGTTAACCCTGGAATGCGACGTGTTGATTGCGGCGGCGGTTGAAAACCAAATTACTTCACAGAACGCCGACAAGATTAAGGCAAAGATCGTGGCTGAGGGCGCCAATGGTCCTACCACGCCTGAAGCAGATGAAATCCTCAACCAAAAGGACATATTCATCATCCCTGACATTTTATGTAACGCCGGCGGAGTCACTGTTAGTTATCTGGAGTGGGTTCAGGACCTTCAGGCTTTTTTCTGGCCGGTGGAAGAGATCAACCGAAAACTGCAATACTTGATGGCCAAAGCGTTTGAAAACGTTATAGACGCTGCCAACCAATTCAGGGTTTCAAACAGGGAAGCGGCTCAAATCCTTGCGATTCAGAGGATATCGGACGCAACACTGATCCGCGGTATCTATCCCTAGCAATGGGTGGGATTCAACATGATTCTCGGGGCGTTGGCCGCCAATTCTCCAGGTCATCAATGATACGCTTACCTGTAGCGTACTTGTTAAAGTTCCGCGATGGCGCCCTCGAACCTGTTTCAAGAAATTTGATTACCTTGTCGCCGAAGTCGGTGTTTAGCGCCTCTTCTTCATTGAGAACAACCATGTTATGGGCTTGGCTGCTTCTGGCCCGTTGTTCCTGTTCACCGGAGCCGTGGCTCTCTGGAATGATGATTGCCTTTACGCCGGTCAAAAGAATTTCATTTATGGTGTTGTACCCTGCTCGGGATATAACCAGATCAGCATGATTGAACAAATCAACAAGATCCATGGTAAAGCTTAAAAAACGCACTCCTTTTCCTGAAGGATGCGACATCAACGTCTCGCTGGACTTTGTGTCAAGATAAGTATCCAGGACCATTACAATCTGATATCCGGATTGCAACCCATTCCTGTTTATGAAATCCAATATTCGCAAGGACAGATCGAGCACCCTGCCATTACGACCAAGAGACACCACTATCAGTGGCCTGTCCGGGAGCCCACATCGTTCCAGCGCCTGGTTTCTGTTAGGAAGCTCATCAAGTGTTCTGTTGGTTATCTTGCCAAGATAATGGATCTTCTTCTCAAGCTCAGGGTCGTTCCCTAAAAACTCTTTATTAATATCAATAACGTCTCTGTCTTCAAGCACATACATGAAGTCGTATAGCGAACCTATATTGATTGATTCCGAACGGTGTCGAGGGTTCTGATACGGTATTGTGAGCAAAGGGATCCATTTCATGATACCGCGACATATGTGGACAACAGCAAAATCTACAGGTCCGCCTTTCCTCATCCATTTCTTCATGAGTAGCGGAATGAGTTCACTCATCTGGCCGGTCATATTGTGTTCAATTATTAGCGCGTCTGGTTGCAGAAAATCAAAACTGGCGAGAATCAGGCGTTGACGAAAGTCAAAAATATTTTCCAGCTCAAATCCGGAAAGGTAGCGAGAGCGGAGAGGATTGTTCTTGGAATCGATATCAAGCTTTACCGATGGTAATTTGATTACCTCAACGCCCTCTCGGAAAAAGACTTGGGGCACTGAGGTTCCTGATACTACGAGGAAATCAATATCCGGTCGCCATTTTCTTATACCGGTGATAACGGCTGAAGTCCTGAAAGCATGTCCTACCCCTATTGAATTGTGAGTATAAACGAGGATTCGTTTAATATGATGGTTCATTGTTTCAATAGAGTCCTGTTAAAATCGCGCTTAAAGCCGTGAAATCATATCGTAGTCAACCAATAATGTCCTTAAAATTCTTATGGCTCTATTCTTGATTAGATCACACAACCCAGCGCATCGCAACCCCGCAGATCAAGAGATTCAGCAAAATGACACGCGACAAAATGAGTGGGACTAATCTCTCGAAGTGCCGGATCTTCCGATGAGCAAACCGTTTTTGCATAGAGACATCGAGGGTGAAATGCGCATCCTGGAGGAGGATTGATAGGGTCAGCAGGATCTCCTTTTAGTATTATCTTGCGACCTAGGAATTCCGGACGAGTAGTTGGAACATTTGACATAAGAGCTTCAGTGTACGGGTGTCTGGGACGTTGAAACAGCACATCGGCCGGGGCGTATTCTACGACTCTACCAACATACATCAGGAGTATTTTCTTACTAATATGTCTAATCAACCCGAGGTCATGCGATATGAACAGATAGGCTATACCCATTTTATTCTGAATTTCCATGGCAAGATTTACTATCTGGGCCTGAACTGAGACATCAAGGGCTGATGTGGGCTCATCTGCTACCAGTAAATGCGGATACAAAGCTAGTGCCCTAGCCAGACTTATCCTCTGCCTTTGCCCACCGGAGAAGGCATGTGGATATCTCTTTAAATATTGAACCTTTAACCCCACCATCTCAATAAGTTCACGCACACGACCTTCAAGTTCTGTCCCTCTGGCAATTTTATTTACGACAAGCGGCTCAGCCAGAATTTCACGAACAGTCATTCTGGGGTTCAGTGAAGCAAAAGGGTCCTGAAAAACCATTTGGACGTAGCGACGGTAAGGTTTCATTTCCGTTGAGGTCAGTGCCGCAAGATCGACCCTGGCAGAACCATCAGGAGGTTGAAACCAAATTTCTCCTGCTGTCGAACGATAGGCCCCCATTATCAAGCGTCCAACCGTTGTTTTTCCGCATCCCGATTCTCCGGCCAAGCCCAGTGTTTCTCCGGGGTCAATTTTGAAACTTATTCCATCTACAGCCTTGACGTGTCCGACAACCTTTCGGAACACGCCCCTGTGGATAGGAAAATGCTGCTTCAGGTCTTTAATCTCAAGCAAAGGTCCTGATTCGGACAAAAAATCACCTCACATGGTTACACAGACTCTTGGGCAAGCCACATAATGTCTATCTTCGATTTGATTTAATTCATATGGATTGTCGCGACACACGGACGCGCCTCCACATTCAGCGCATCGACCCCAAAAAGGACAACCTGAAATATGGGTCAATGGATCTGGAAGTGTTCCCTCAATAGTCGCCAACTCGGTCCCCACCGGAGTATCGATTCCCGGCACTGACCTAAGCAGTGCCCTTGTGTAGGGATGGACAGGGTTTCTAAAAATGACATCGACAGGCGCTTGCTCCATTACCCTACCAAAATAGACAACCAGCACGTCATCACTTATATCGGAGATGATTCCAAGGTTGTGTGAAATAAACAAAATGGCCATACCGAATTCTTCCTGCAAATCTTTTAGCAAGGCTAAAATCTGGGCCTGTATCGTGACATCCAGGGCTGTAGTTGGCTCATCAGCTATGAGAATGCGGGGGTTGCAAATTAATGCCATTGCAATCATGGAGCGCTGTCGCATACCGCCAGACAACTGGTGAGGATACGAGCCAATTCTCTTTTCCGGTTGAGGAATTCCTACCCTTTTCAACATTTCTATGGCCCGGTTACGTGCTTCCTGGCTTGAAACGTCGGTATGAATCTTAAGGGCCTCTATAATCTGCGACCCAACTGTATGCACTGGGCTGAACGAATTCATCGGTTCCTGAAAAATCATAGAAATGTCTTTGCCGCGTATGTTGCGCGCCGCTGAGCTTTTTGGTTTAAGCGTAACCAGATCAAGACGATTGTCTGCCTCTTTTTGGTTCTTCACTTGCGTGGTCAGCCAGATTTTTCCATCTACTATGCGACCGGGAGATGGGACAATCCTTAGAATTGAAAGGCCTATGACGCTTTTCCCGCTGCCGGACTCACCAACTATGCCGAGGGTCTTTCCGGGCTGTACTGAAAAACTCACACCGTCAACAGCGCGAGATACACCCTCTTCAAGGTAAAAATGAACCTTCAAGTTTTCTACTTCTAGAATAGGTCTCATTAAAAATCACCTGGAGTATGGATCAACAGCGTCACGCAGACCATCACCAACAAAATTGAACGAAAGCACAATAATTATTACAAAAAAGACTGGGAGAAGAAGCCAGGGATAAAGCGCTACTGTGGTAACATTCTGGGCCTCCTTTAAAAGGACCCCCAGGCTTGTTATGGGTGGACGTAGCCCGATACCAAGGAATGATAGCGCCGTTTCGGCAAGTATCATTCCAGGTATGGCTAGCGTAACTGAAACGATGATGTGGCTCATAAAAGACGGGAGAAGATGTTTGAAGATTATGCGGGCGTCGGAAGCCCCGATGAATTTCGCAGCCAGGACAAATTCCTCTTCCCGTAAGGACATGAGCTTCCCACGAACCATTCTAGCCAAGTCCGTCCAACCAACAAGCGATAGTATAATTGTAATGGCGAAATACACTTTTAATGCGGGCCAGTGAGGCGGCATGGCCGCGGAAAGCCCCATCCAGAGCGGTATACTAGGAAAGCAGCGGATCGTTTCAATAACCCTCTGAATTATCCCATCAGACCATCCGCCGAAATATCCTGAAACACCTCCAAGCGTCACTCCCAACAAAAGACTCATCAACACCCCTATCATTCCTATAGATAATGATATCCGGGTCCCGTACAGACAGCGTGAAAAAACATCACGGCCCATACGGTCAGCTCCGAACAGGAAAAGCGTCCCTGGCTTTTCAACTCCGAACAGATGCCTGTCCCACTTCCATTCTCCCCAGAAATGGTAGGGATCACCTTTAACCAAGAATTTTATCGGAAAATGTGTTCCAGAAACCTCAATGACAGTAGCCTGATAGTGTTCCAGGTCCAGTTTTAGACGGCATTGCCGCACAAAAGGCCAACAAAGCTTGTTGTCCTTATCAAATAGATAAATCTTGCTAATCGGGGAGTA
>JACWAG010000281.1 GCA_014874425.1 Syntrophaceae bacterium
CGACAACTCCCTTGATCGTAAGCTAGAAGGAGCCAGGGTACTGGGCGAGCATTTCCGGCTCCAGATAGTCCTTAAGGTTAATGGTCTCAGCCACTTCGTCCGGAGTTTTGTTGATCATCTGGTAAAACCGCGGCAGGCCGATCCCTATCGGAGGCGGTGCGGTGGCATCGATGCCCCCCCTCGTACCGATGTTGCCCGGCGACGGGACGCTGGGATCGAGAGGGAAGACAGCGGTACCTTTGACCACCATCAAGTCCTTGTCCCATTGGCTGCGGTAGGCAACAGACCACAGCACGTCGCTCTCGTTGAACAGGTCCACATCTTCGTCCACTACGAACACGTGCTTGATACGGCTGTCGCAGGGCAGGGTCGCCATGATGGCGTCCTTGCCGATGCCCGGCCGCGTCTTTTTCACTTGAACGTAAACGTGATTGCGCCGCCCGGAGATCGGCATGTACACGTTCATCAGCTCGGGCAGCACGTTCTTGACCACGCTGTATATGCGAGCCTCCAGGGGAAAGTTGCCCAAAAGCACCAAATGATCGGCCAGGCCCACGCCGATGCCATGATAGATGGCATCTCGGCGGTAGGTGACGGAGGTCACCTCGATGATGTTACTCGGGCGTTGAGGCCCGATGTAGCCGGGATACTCTCCGAATGGTCCCTCCGCCTCGAATACGTCTTTGGGAACATAGCCTTCGATGACTAGCTCCGCGTCGGCCGGAACCATCAGCTCTTCTCCAAAAGTCTCGCTCGGAACTAGGCGCAGCGGCTCGCCCATCACTCCGCCCATTGCGGGATAATGGCTCTCGGGGTAGGCCAGGCGGGACTGGCCGCCGGCGATGGCAGTCGGGTGGTGGCCGATCCACACCACAACCGGCATGTCCTGGCCGCGCCCCCACCACTTGGCGATGTTCTGCATGCTGTGCGAGGCCACGGATGCGTAGTAGCCGGTGCGGCGCGGGCTTTTCACCCAGATGCGCTGCAAACAAGTGTTGTCTATTCCTGTGTCTGGGTCCACGCAGGTAACAAAGCCAGTGCCTATGTAGGGCCCGGGGTCCATGTAGTTGTGGGTGAGAATGGGAAATTTGAAGAGATTCACCTCGTCGCCCTTTTCCACCATCTGCTTCACCGGGGCTTCATCGCGGGGCACGACAACCGGTGCGATGCGGTTGGCCACCTTGGCGCTATATTCCATGGCCACGCGACGCGGGTCTATGCCCAGCGCATCCGCACAGAGATCCCGACTGGCGGTGAGATTGGTCACCACAGGGAAGGGACTTTCCTGACCATCATCCAGGATGGGGTGCTCTACGATTATGATGGGGTATTTCTTTAAGGCGTCCAGCTTGCGCTGCAGGGCGGTGATCTCATAAGCCACCTTGAGGGGTTTCTTGATCCGCAGCACTGCTTGCGGCTTTTTTCGGTCCATCTGCTCCAGATACGTTCTGAGATCCTTTGCCATGTCTAATGCTCCCTTCCGCTTGGTCCTTAAATCGCGCTCAAACGGCCCGACTTTTCATTTTGGTCTCTAGTTTCGCAATATGAACCTCAGAGCGCATGATATAAACTACTTTTTTGGGGATGCCATTGTCAAGGTTTTTCGGGACTATTTGTTGGACTTTTTGTTGCTTGACACCACGAAATGGATAGATACAATAATAGACTACGAGGTTCACAGTGTGAATACCGCCAAACCCGGCAACAGCGGAAAATACTGCATCAAGGTTCTGCAAAAAGCTTTCAGGCTCTTGGAGTTGTTCAGCGAAGAGGTGCAGGAGCTGTCTGCCGCGGAGATAACTAAAAGACTGCGCTACAACAAGACCACTGCCTTTCGCCTCATTTCTAACCTGGAAGAGGAAGGCTACTTGGATCAAGACCCCGAGACCAACAAATACCGCTTGGGCATGAAGCTGTTTTTCCTGGGCAATCTGCTCAGACCCAGTCGCTACCTCAAAGAAGTGGCCAAGCCTCTACTGCAGAAACTGAGCAAAGAAAGCGGCGAAACGGTCCACTTGGCTGTCTTGCACAAGGGCGAGGCCCTTTACGTGGACAAGGTCGAAAGCAAGCGTGCTGTGCGGGTTGTGGTGTCGCAGGTTGGGCGGAAGCTTCCTGCCCACTGCACCGGTGTGGGCAAGATCCTCCTCGCCTATCTGCCCGCAGGGCAGGTGCAGGAGATCGTGGCCAAAAAGGGCCTGACTTTTTTTACCCAGAACACCATCACCACCCATGATCAGCTCAGGGACGAGTTGGATCGTATCGCTGGACAGGGGTTCGCCTACGACAACGAGGAGATCGAGATTGGACTGAAGTGCGTGGGGGCCCCGATTTTTGTCGACAAGCATGTGGTGGCGGCGTTGAGCGTTTCGGTTCCACGAGAGCGTTTCGACGACAACCGGGAGGGACTGGTACGCATGGTGATTGATACTGCGATGGAGCTGACTCGAGTATTAAACCAAAACCTCAAGGATAGGAATTCGGCGATGCACCCGTGAGTACTCCATCGTGGCCCAGGTTTGGCCTAAACCCTAAGTGTCTATAGTTTTGCCATTTTTGAGTTAATAGTTTGAGATTACAGAAGAATATGTTGAAAACAATCGGCGTTCCTGCCATGCCCGTTTTGGGAAAAAAAGATGGGAAGGGGAACGCCGATGACCAAGAAGAATTTGCCACAGCCTTTCGGAATTGACAAGATCCGTTTTAGTGATTGTTTCACAGCGCCTAGTCTGAGACACTTTGCTGTATTGATCACCGGATGGGTACTCACTGTGGGAACACACACCGTCAGTCAGGTCATCCTTGCGATCGGGGCGCATGAATCGGAACACTTCGCAAACATCTATAATTTTTTTGGGAAAGCCAAATGGGACCCCGACAAGATAGCTTTCGAGATTTTCAAGGTCATAGTGGACAGCCTATTGACGGATTGCGCTGAGATAGAGGTCGTAATTGACGATACTTTGAATAATTGCGTGGGCAAGAAAATTTTCGGAGCCGGATTGCAGCATAACGGGAATGTTCTAAGACCGGCAAACCGATAGGCTACGGAGTTTGTTTCGTGATCATTGGGGTTGCTGTTCGTTTACCGGGGATATCGAACAGAACATTTTGTCTGCCTTATGCGGCTCGCTTGTGGTGGCCCGCAAAGGCCAAGATCAGGCCGAAGAGAGGCGTTTACAAGACCAAGTCTGAACTCGCCGAAGAGTTAGTTCGGCTGACACGCTCTTGGATTGATTCTTCCATAGCCCTTCGCACTATCGTTGATGGTGGATATGCAAACAGGCATCTTCTCCAGGACCGTCCAAAGGGAGTTCACATCACTGGAAAATTGCGTATGGACGCTGCTTTGTATGATCTGGTGGAATCAGAGTCAGGGAGAAACGGGCGTCCACGAAAGAAAGGCGCTCGGTTGACGACTCTGAGATTCATTTTCAACAGTGGGGATACTAATTCTACTCCGACAAATAAGTCTTGACTATCCAAGTTAAGGATATTATATGAGCCTTTCATGGAAACGGCTAACATATTTTTCGGTATCGACGAATACATGGCGCGATTTTCGCATTATATCAAGCGGCATGAAGCTCGTGTCTTGGCTCAGGGGTACGTCGTCGGGTTGATGATGGATGGGGACAGAAAATCGGTCGAGCCTTTGTCGGAGAAGGTCCACGCCTCGGAAAGGGGGATGCAGAGATTGCTGACAGAGGTGAAGTGGAACCACGAGGGAGCATTTTGCGAATACAGAAGACAGATGCTTGCCGAGACGGATGATCCCCAAGGGGTTTTGTTGATTGATGATACAGCATTTCCCAAGAAGGGTAATCATAGCGTTTGCGTGACCAGACAGTATTGCGGATCTCGTGGGAAGGTTGATAATTGCCAGGTTGGTGTCAGTATGACATATGTGGGGCAGGGTTTTGCCTGGCCGTACGCCATGGAGCTTTTTGTCCCTGCATCTTGGGATAATCCGGAGTGTCTGGCGTTGCGAAAGAAAACGAAGATGCCGGAAGGTGTCCATTACCGGGAGAAGTGGCAGATGGCCCTGGATCTGATCGATTTGGCCGAAGCCGATGGCGTTTCCCATCGGGCGGTGGTGGCTGATAGTTGGTACGGCAATATAATGGAATTTCGCAGCGGACTGGACGAGCGGAAAAAAAGATATGTCGTCGGTGTTCATTCTGATACGTTGGTTTTTCTGGAATCGCCGGTGTTTGAAGAATCAGATTCTCAGGAGAAAAAACCAGGACGAGGCAGAAAATATCCTAAACTGTCGGAAACGCACCCCTTGCCGGTGAAGGTGGCTGATCTGGGAAAATGTGTTGAGGAAAAAGACTGGGAACATTTGGAGATCCGGAAAGATTGCCAGGGTAAACCGTTGGTGATTGAGGCCATATCCATAAGGGTCTTTCCTGCTCAGGGATACAAAAAAGGAAGCGTCAATGGAGAAGTGTGGCTGATTATCGAACGAAGACATGGTGACAAGCAAACCGAACTCCGGTACTTCTTCAGCAACATGCCTCAAGACATGCCTACCCTTGAAATGGTTCGTCTCTTCCATGAGCGGTTCTGGATTGAACAGGGCTACCAGCAACTGAAAGAAGAGTTGGGGTTGGATCACCATGAAGGCAGAAGCTGGCCCGGTTGGCATCGGCATGTGCTGCTGGTTTTCCTTGCCTTCGGCTATCTTACGCTTCAACGCATCCAGGAAAAAAAACTAATTCAGCGGACCTGGTGGAACCAGAGAATGAAAATGGCAGCCAGCAGTCTTGCCCGATAAATCCGGGCCGCGTGGAATCGTGGAAACGTCGGCAATGCCCTGTTCGCTCTTCAGAAAGATGGAGAGATCGACAAAGAGAGTTGAAGCAAATATCCTCTCTGCCTGATGTCCGGCATCAAATATCCCTCTATCTGATGCGAATGTTGATTTAACATGCTCTATTGAAATGTCGGAGTAGAATTA
>JACWAG010000282.1 GCA_014874425.1 Syntrophaceae bacterium
CGCAGGCAAGGTATATCATATGCCTATAGTGTATCTGACCGAATTGATAGGTGTGGCGTTCAATGATCCCAAAGTCGGGGCGTGGTTCGAGAAACATCTTGTCTCTCCTGTTCCTGTCCTGGCAAAAAGAGGCTTGCTTTAATCTCCCGACCTGGATCTTCCAGTGACATTCCGCGGGGTCCCAACCTGAACCAATCCTGGTTCAGGTTGGCCTACGGAAGTCTATTTATTTTTACGCCACGACCTTTTCTGTGATTAAATTCAGGTTAGGATTGCAATTTTACCCGCTTGAAGTGCCACATGGGGAAAAGCCCGTTCAAAAGGGCTACTAGAAAATCAACTCGGCTGAAGCCGCGACAGAAAGCTGGTCGGACCAGACCCTTGATCCATCAAAGGAAAAGTCTACGCTAAAGAAACTGTTAGTGAGCTGATGTCCGCCATTGGTTATGATGCGTTTGAAATCCAAATCAATCAGGCCTTTAATGTTTTGGCGAATCAGGAATGAAACCGTCGCTCCGGCGTGCCAGCAATGGCCTCTGGTGCTTTCGTTTGTGATGCGCTGACCTTCTCTAAGCAGGTGCAGGTCCTGATTCTTCGCCAAGACCACCGCATAATCCAGCGTGATGGTAAGATCCGTGGTCGGCATGGACCTGAAAATCCCGGAGGTATTGACCTGAGTGTTTATTAAACCCCCTAAATAGTACTGATAAAATGTCTGGTCGAATTCTATCCCTTCGCCGGGCAGATCGGTGTTATATCCGTCCAGGCCGACCTGGTAACCATCGTGTGTGACAAACGAAAAGGTCTGGTAACGTGCCCCCACAACAGGATGAACTATCTTGAAAAAAGAGACATCCGGGTTAAACAGAATCTTGAGGTCGACCAGCCAGGACCTCTTGAGCTGGCATTTTGACTCGCTGAAAACCGATTTCTGCGAAGGCTCATAATCCTGGTCCCAATCGCTATCCTGCATTCTGGCCCGGCCCTCCTGGTTTATATTCACCCAGGTATCAAGCACCACTGACCAGTAACTGGAATTGTAGATATAATCTCCACCAAAGAACCATTGATCTATAGGGAATTCAAGTCGGCTTAAAGGGTTCTGTTTGGGAGGAAAAGGATTAGGGAACTGATAGGATGTGTAACTGTTGAAGAACTTCTTTACGCCAATTGAATACTGCCAGTTCGCTGCCCCCACGCGCGAAACCAGGTCCGAAACCACATCCAGCGGATCAGTGTATTGAGCCGTCGCAGAGAACGGTTGGGCGCACGAATAGATAAAAATTAGGGTGGTCGCCAAAATGGCGACCCCTATTCGAGAAATCATACCTATCCTTCATTGCATGCGACAAGGTGATTCAAAGAACCAGTCAATGGCGACTAAACCAAAAGCCTTGTAAAATCAGCTTGCCGCGAAATAAATCTCAATCGGTCTTCAATAACAGATAAACCGACAGATGAGGTTTTCAACAATACATATGGAATGTATGCACAATAACATAAGGAAGATGACAAGTCAACGATGATTAAACCTTAACTATTGTAATCGTTATACTTTATATAATTGCAATAACTTGTTGCTTTATTGGATGAATATGTTTATTTATTGTTTCTTGCCGGATGGGAATGCGTGAAAAAAATGGGCAAACGTCTTTCTCCCGGATATATTGTTTCTGGTCCAACAGTCTGGGCAACGCCTAAACAGATTGCACGACATAGATCAGCGGCTGGGGCCTGAACTGGGACCCCAAAGGAAAGGACGATCCGGCATGAGGTTCATTTTCTCCACACATGACAAAACGGAACAGATTCAAAAAATTCGAGACGGCATAGCAAATTATCGGGACGGCGGCCAATCGGACCCAGCCAATTTCGAGATGAATCCGGTCTATGACGAACTATTGTGCCAGGTTTGCGATCATTTTCTGGGTTATTGGAAAAACGAGATAGCGCTGGTAGGGCTCGGCGGTTATGGACGCCAGGAAATGAGTCCCTATTCCGATATCGATTTATTGTTTCTAAGACCGGAAAATGCAGCCGAAGGTATTTATCGTGGAATACGGAACATACTGTACCTGCTTTGGGACGCCAGGATTGAACTTGGTCATTCTGTGAGGACTGTAGAAGAGTGTAAACAGGAAGCGAACAGAGACCTGGCTGTTTTGACTTCCATGATGGACATAAGACGCGTATGGGGGTGCCCGGAAATATGTCACAATCTGGTAGTTCAGAGAAACCGGTTAATCATTGAATCAGATCCTCTTGACCTTTATCTCCGCATCGAAGCGGAAATCAGGAAGTCCCGCGAGAAATTCGGCCATACCATTTACCTTCTTGAGCCCCACCTCAAAGAAGGTCCGGGCTCGTTAAGGTATATTCAGCTTTTGACATGGCTTGCCCGTATGATATTTGGCTGTGCGACCCTGGATGATCTCGTGATTGCCGGATTGTGTTCTGAAAAGTCGGTCCAGGAAATCAAGGATGGTGTCCGTTTTCTGGCCGAAATCAGGACCCGTCTCCATTTTATTGAAGGCCGCCGGGATGACCGTCTCAAATTTGACTGTCAGGCCATGATAGCCAAGGACATGGGGTTTCAGGAGACCCCGGAAAGACCGGCAGTAGAAAATTTCATGAGAGAATATTATAAGCACGCTGCGACAATGGACTTCTTCGGCCGGCAGCTCCTCGCTAGAGCCAGGCTATTCCTGAGACCAAAGCTAGTTTCCAACAATAAGAGGCTTGATTTGAACTCCTCCTTTTATGTTGGTTCAGGCGGGATAAATTTTCTCAATCCGGACAGCTTTGGTCGCGATGTGAAAGAGCTTTTCCACGCTTTCAAGCTTATAGCTGAAACAGGCTGTGATTTGGACATCAGACTTGTTGACTTGATTCGTTCAAAGCTATCTCAACTTGACGAGGCGACTTTGCACGACACTGAAGCGAGTCAGCTTTTCCTGGAAATCCTCAAGTGTCGGAGAAACGTGGCAAAAGCCTTGAATACCATGATGAAAGTCGGGTTCTTGGAACGATTTATTCCTGATTTTGCACGGATCAGATTTTTACCCCAGTACGACGTCTATCATCAGTATACGGTTGATTTGCATACGATCGCTGTGCTTGAAAATATAGACGAGATGGAGCGGCATGAGGGGCCGGAAGACGAAAGACTGTTAAGGACGATCTTCTCAAAACTCGAGAAACCGCTAATTCTGCGCATTGCCGGACTCTTCCATGACATCGCTAAAGGAAGTGGATCAGGTCACGATTTAAAGGGGGAGAAAATCGCAGGCTCGATCATGGAGCGGTTCGATCTTCCATCCGAGGATGTCGAGGATGTGCTGTTTTTGATAAGAAATCATCTTGCTATGACTCACCTTGCTTTCAAAAAGGACATTCACGATGAAGCCCTCATCAACCGTTTTGCTGAAAACGTAATGTTAAGGCGCAGGTTGGACTTATTACTTCTTTTGACCTATTCGGACCTAAAAGCCGTAGGTTCAACTGCCCTAAATTCCTGGAAGAAGATGCTTTTGGAAGAACTCTACTACAGGACCCTGGACGTCATCGAAGGCGAAGGAATAGATGGTCAGGACTTGTCCGACTGGGTTAAACAGATAAAGGCCGTCGTTCGGGAGTTGGTCCCTGTTGAACACAGAGGCGAGCGTCTCGAAGAGTTTCTTGCGAGAGCAAACCCCCGCTATTGTCTGGACTTTTATCCGGGAGTAATTGTGGACCATTTTATGGAGATCGAAAACCGACTTTCTGAAACACGCAAGGAATCTCTTTCTCTGGATGATCTTATCGTAAGAAAAATAGATCATCGAAAGCCTGGGTACAGTTCCATAACTTTGATCATACGAGATCAGCCTGGCCTTTTTTACAAAATTGCCGGCACGCTTTCTTCAAACAAGATAAATATCTTGAGTTCATGGACCCACCTGATAGGTCCGATTGCAATTTCTACATTACACGTCAACAATATACCGGAAGGACCTGTTGACGACCCGGAAAGATGGAAGAATTTCCAAAATGATTTCAGAAGGGTAATCGCCAGTGAAATCGACATCGACACTCTTGTGGAAACAAGGAGGCAAACCAGGGGATTATTCTCCAGACCATCAAATCCCCGTTTCCCCGTCAAAGTCGAAATTGACAACTCAACATCCGACAATGCCACTATAATTGAAGTTTACGCGCACGACCGGCCCGGACTTCTTTATGACATCACACGGAGGTTGTCGGCCTTGGGACTAAATATAGTCCTTGCCAAGATCACAACAGAAGTGGATCAGGCGGCCGACATCTTTTACACACAAAATCAAAACGGGAATAAAATAATCGACTTTGACGAGCTTGATTCAATCAGGGAGGAACTTGCAAAGCACTTGTCAGTAATGGAAAAGATAGATCTCGAAAAACAGGCGCCTACGCAGATCTCATTCTGATGTCAGAATCATCTTGAGCCAGGAGTATGAACCAGTGTTGGGACAGGAGAAAAACACAGCTTCGCATCTTGAAGGAATCGACATCTTTGTCAATGCCTTCCTGGACTACACTCTCGTAAACCGTGGGCTCGCTAAACTGACAGTAGAATCATATTCTTCTGATTTGACGGACTTCACAATGTTTCTGAAGTCGAGAAATATTTTCTTCCCAAATCAAATTGAAAAAGAACACGTTTTGATTTTTCTAGATCTGTTAAATCAACAGGGTCTGTCCGCCAGAACAAGGGCAAGGAGGCTATCGTGTCTAAAAGGGTTTTTCAAATTCCTTATTGAAACAGGCGCCATCCTTGAAAATCCTTGTGAATACATTGAGACCCCCAGACTTCCGAAACGAGTTCCCCAATACCTTGATCAGCGCGAAGTTGAGTCCCTTATAGCAGCAACAGACACTTCGGGCCCACTGGGGATTAGAGACGACGCCATGATTGAACTGCTGTATGCGACCGGCCTGAGGGTTTCTGAGTTGGTCAGCCTGGAAACTTACAGGGTAGATTTCGAAATCGGATGCGTCACGGTTATGGGCAAAGGGTCCAAAGAGAGGGTTGTTCCAATGGGACTCACCGCGTCCAAGAAATTGCTGGGTTACTACGAAAAGACTCGTCCTTTAATAATCGGGAACCGAAGAAGCGAGTCAATTTTTGTGACCAGTAAAGGACAGAAAATGACTCGACAGGCTTTTTGGAAAATTATTAAAAAGATCGCTCGCTGCGCAGGAATTTCTAAAGAGATTTCACCCCACACATTGAGACATTCATTCGCTACCCATCTAGTTCAGAATGAAGCGGACCTTAGATCAGTGCAACTCATGCTCGGCCACTCGGACATCTCAACAACCGAGATTTACACTCACGTTGCCGGAACCAGGTTAAAAGAGGTGCATAGGAGGACACATCCAAGAGGATAGATCAAATTAATGTAAAAACAAAAGGCCTACCAATTAAATGACATCAGCAGGCCTATATCTTGTTAGATTAATTATGTAATCTCAGCATGATCGGCATGTGAACAACTAATATCCCTGAGAATTAGCCCACATTTACGACCCAACCATACGGATCAGGTTTCTTGGCCAACTGGATGCCTGTTATTTCATCAAATAATTCTTTTGCTACTTGGCCGGTCTTGCCGTCCGCAACTATGTAGTCATGTCCCAAGTATCTGAAATGGCTCACAGGGGAAATAACCGCCGCTGTTCCTGAGCCAAATACTTCCTGTAGCTTACCTTTGTTGGCCGCCGAAACCAACTCACCAATAGAAATAACCCGTTCAGAAACTTTCATACCTTTGGATCTACACAGTTGAAGCACTGAATCACGCGTCACACCGGGCAAGATTGTTCCTCCGAGTTTTGGTGTGATTATTTCATCATCAATTCTAAAAAATATGTTCATCGTGCCAACTTCTTCGATAGCAGATTTGTCCACTGCGTTCAGCCAAAGTACCTGAGTGAAACCTTCGGCGTGAGCTTCTTCCGCAGCGAGCAGTGAAGCGGCGTAATTAGCTCCTGTTTTAGCTTCGCCTACTCCCCCGGCCGCCGCTCTGGCGTATTTGTCAGTGACCATTATCCTGACTGGCTCAAACCCCTCAGGATAATATGCTCCCACGGGTGAAAGAATGATAAAAAAGAGGTATTTTTTCGATGGTCGTACACCCAGGTGAGCATCCGTAGCAATAACGGTAGGTCTGATATAAAGAGAAGTCCCCGGAGACCTTGGAATCCAGTCTCTGTCTCTTCGTAACAGTTCCGCCATTTGATCCATGAAGATTTTGGGATCTAATGGTGGAATGCACAAACGCTCGCAAGATCTGTTAAATCTGGCTATGTTCATGTCTGGTCTGAATAGCAAAATATCTGAATCTTTGGGACCAGAGAAAGCTTTCAAACCTTCAAAGACCTGTTGGCCGTAATGAAGGACCATTCCGGCAGGATGTAGAGACAGGTCCTGAACCATAATGATCTTTGCGGACCCCCAACCACCATCAGCGGCGGAATATTCAATTGTAAGCATATGTTCTGTGAAAATATCACCAAAACCTAGTTTGTCCTCATCGTACTGTTGGGACCCGGTTCTGTTTCTGGGTAATGTTCCCATTGATCCTCCAGGACCACTTAACGTGGCGCAAATGTTACAACAAACAAAAAGCTAGGCGCCTCCCCGGTAAATATTTCCAGAAGGCTTCACCTAGCCTAGTTCGGCTATAATAGCAAGTATACGATGAATTTATCCAGAGAAATGTTATGCGAGTTGGTTGATCATTACCAATAATCCTCGGAACCCGTCGCCTGTTCTATAAATCTTGTTCGTGAATAGGCGTCACACTCCGAACATGAGAAATCAGACCAACGGCACTTTAGCGCTATGTTTAGACACTCACTATAATGATCACAGTCCACTTTTCGGTAGGGTCTGTCCGAGTCCCGGTTTCCCTTAACAAGTACTGGACAAGGTTCCATAACTGTGCTCCAACCTCCCATCCGATTTCAGAAATGTCCCACGTAAATCGCTTTTACTTCACGGCTCTGAAAATTCTGTACAGTCTCAAGCGACAGAGGTTCCCCAAACCTTAACCAGAAAAATGCGTCTGCTTCGAGCGATGCGCAACGGTATCCTGCTGACACTATTAGATAACTTATAATGGCCTCCGCTGAGCTATTGACTTAATAAATTAAGCCTGTCTTTCTCTGGTTACGTTTCCGGGATTAACAAGCCGGGGATGAGAAAATATGTCTCTCTAAGGAAAGTTTCATTAAACTCATATATAATTTTTGTCAAGGGACTCGAATCGGGGTCGACTTTAGTCACGCACAGTGAGGGGTCTTGGAATTGACATATGATTTTCTTTTTGTTGTAGTCCCCTAAAGAGGCCTCCATCATGGTTTCAATAGAAATTCTTCACAGTAATATTTTTGTTGCTCAGGTCAGTTATAGGCCGGGCTTCTATGTGGAAATCAAGGTCGGAGAGTTGTTTCAAACCCAAAAAGTTGTTTTTCGAGTTTGCCATCATCAAAACCTTGAATTGGTTGGTAATTGGCCTGAAGCTTTAGATAAATATTTTAATGAATCTACTTTCGAATCACAACCCCATCTTCTCCCGCATGAATCAGCAAGGGCTGGATGCGCGAGAGAGCACAGGAGTCTTTTTCTTGCGGCCGCCAGAGCGCTGGAAAAGAACCTCACTCCCCTTGGATACGAATTTAAAGTGTCTTTCGAATAATCCTGATGGATAGATATTGACGTTAAGATGGGGTCGGATGTCGAATATGGGTTGGGAGCCTCAATTGGCTCCCAACCCAACTGTTACGTTTTAATCTATCGTTCCCGCCAGAAAGATCTTCGCCGTGCCGCGCTGGACCTTGAGACGGATAACCTTGTTCTTTTTCGCTTCGGAGACAGCCTTGGTAAAAGAATCAACAGTGGAAACTGTCGTGCCATCTACTTCGAGTATGACATCACCCGAATGCAATCCCATTCTGGCGCCGACTCCGTCGGAACTGATGTCCTTGACAAGGATCCCCTGTCCTTCTTTTAGGTCCATTTTCGAGGCGACGGCCCCAGGAACAGGCTCAATCTGTATTCCGAGGTCATTGGAGGTTTCAGCCGCGGAAGCGCCACCGGTAGCCCCGCTTGACGCCACAGCTTTTTGGGTCCGTTCAGCGATCTTTACAGGGACCTCCATTGTTTTCTTGTCTCTGTAAATTGTCAAAGTGGCTGATGTTCCCGGCTTTTCCTTACCGACTAAATTCTTTAGGTTTGCCGCTCCCTTCACAGGCTCGTTATTAAACTTTAGTATAATGTCCCCAGCCTTGATTCCTGCCTTTTCAGCAGGGCTACCTTCGATAACCTGTGACACAAGAGCGCCTTCGGCGTCATTTCTTCCAAAGGACTTGGCGAGTGATTCGGTCATGTCCTGAATATTTACGCCGAGCAGACCGCGTTTAACTTTTCCATTCTTTATAAGATCATTCATGATTAATTTTGCGGAACTTGAAGGAATGGCGAAGCCAATTCCCTGATAACCACCGCTCCTGGACGCTATGGCGGTATTAATTCCAATAACGTCTCCATCTATATTTACAAGAGGTCCGCCGGAATTCCCCGGATTGATGGCCGCATCGGTCTGGATGAAATCCTCGTAATCGATGATTCCTACATTAGTCCTGCCTGTCGCGCTCACGATTCCCATAGTAACCGTTCGGTTCAAACCAAACGGATTACCGATGGCAAAAACGATCTCACCGACCTGGAGCTTGCCCGAATCACCCAAATTGGCCGTGGGCAGTCCTTTTGCGTCGATCTTGATAACCGCTATGTCGCTCTCCGTGTCGATACCTATGACCTTGGCCTTAAATGATCTCTTGTCTGAAATCGTGACAGTAATTTCGTCCGAGTCCTTGACTACGTGCGCGTTCGTCAAGATTAGGCCATCCGCAGAAATTATAACGCCCGAACCCATTCCCTGGGGATGAATCCCTTTTCCTTCACCCGGCCCTTTCTTGAACCGCTTGAAAAATTCATCTCCAAAAAAGTCCTTAAAGGGATGATTTTTGAAAAAAGGTTCCAGGTCAGGGGCGCCTTCGTTGGAAGAAATGGCCTCTTTCTTCATTGAACTGATGTTTACCACAGCAGGTTTTACCTTCTCAGCAACCTGAACGAAGGCTTCGTTCATTTGTTTGAGGACAGCGGGAGCGGATGCTGAAGATATAACGGGGGAAATAAGACTTAATGAGATTATTGCTAAGAATGATAGAAATAGTAAAGGTTTCGCCCTATAGAGGCATCTAGTCATGATATACTCCTTCTAGGTATCACATTTAAGCCAACCCTGTACAGGGATTGCGCTTTAATCACAAAGACATTTGCCAAAGAGCAACGTTCCCAAAAATTTTGCTTTTTCTGATTTCTCTAACAGTTTGGGCGCCAAAATTGCTCCATTAGGTGTGAGAGCCTCGGTATTGTTCTCCCTTGAAACGGTCCCCCAAATATTTTTGGAGTGGAGAAACGGGAGTTTAGAACATTATAAGACTATTTTTGTGTCAATATTAGATGCTATTTCTTGTCACCTTGCGCGTTCGTTACCTGAAAATAACCTGGCGAGGATTCAACATCAGGCTTAGTCCTGTCCGGATGAGTATTGATAACCATCCAACGCCAATTACCGGCGACATCAGGAGTAAATTCAAATATTTTACGTCCTTTGGGCACCTTAAGTAAAACATAGGTCCCTGATGGTCTTATGAAAACTATGAAAAATCCTTCTCCACCAGGTTGATCATGATTACAGGTCCATCTAAAAACACCTGCGTTACCCAACTCGATTACTAAAGAATTAAAAAGTTCAGGTTTGCAAATCTGATCTTCTCCAAGTCCCTCGCAAAAGACGGATGTCGCATGAAACAGGAGGCAAAAAGCTAGTAAAAACGCAGAAGATCTGGACAATATAGACTTGTTGATCATTTTCAGGTCCATAAATTACCATCAAGCCTTCTACCAAAACCTAAACTAATGGCCGTTAATTTGCAACAATTATAAGACTTATTTCCATTTTCTTTAGTTTACATTTTACCTGGTGAGTGGCCCTTGATTTTGGCAATTTATTACTATACAAGCTTAATTGCCTCGGAATACTACATTTATCATAATGACAAAAGAATTTATTGCATAATATAATGAACTTGTTACATCCTTTCAAAACTACATGATAAATCTCCGGAGCTAATGCGTCCACATCGAAGGCGCATCCCATAAGCCCACAAGGAACTGCCCTATGGAATTCAACGTCATACGTGTTATGTTTAATAAATTAATGGAAGCTCTTAGAATGGGTAAAACACCTGAAAGCTTTTCTCACGTGGATCCGGTTGGATCGCGAGGGGTAGAGCCGTTTTCTCTACTGTCTGACGGCGTCAAATTACGTGGAAGCATTTTCTTTCCGGTAAACAGGCCCAACATGCAATATCCCGCTATAATCATTTGCCATGGCATTCCCGGTAGCGGGACGCCCAGGCCGGCTGATGATCCCGGGTATGAAGGACTCGCTCAGGATTTTACCTCCATTGGGTTTGCGGCGGTAATTTTTAACTTCAGAGGTTGTGGGGAATCGGGTGGAGATTTTGACATGATGGGTTGGTCCAGGGACCTCAAGGCAATCCTGGACAAGATAGTAAACACTCCCTTTATAGATCCCACCAGGATAATTCTGATAGGTTTCAGCGGCGGAGGCGCCGCGGCTATACATGTCGCGGCTGATAATCCAAATGTTTATGGCCTTGCGGTCGTTGGAACTCCTTCAGATTTCGAAATCTTCAAGAAAGATAGTTCTTCAATTATAAGAGATTTTAAGGAAAGGGGGATTATTAGGGATCCCAATTTCCCGACTGACCCCGAAAAATGGATCAAGAATTTTTCTGAAATTGAGCCAAAGAAGTGGATTGCCTTTTTTAAGGGAAAAACACTATTGATAATGCATGGCGACAATGACGAATTAATACCTTTGGAACAGGCGAAGGAACTTTACAGCCATGCTCCCGCGGGCATAGCCCGACTCGAAATAATACCGGGCGGAAGCCATCGGCTACGACTCGACAAACGATGCGTGGACGCTTTAAAAACCTGGTCTCTGGAATCATTGGGCTGGAAACCGTAATATATGATTAGAATAGGCTCAAACCGGTTGATAAAAGAAAGTCAAGCAAACGAACGATGAATCTCTTTAAAAAGACAATCATAGCAATTGTAACTGTTTGTCTGGTTGTCGGGATCAGTTCCTTCCTAATAGCCAGATTACTTCCTGAAAGTGATTTCTTGAAAGGCGTTATTGAAAACAAGCTAAATGAAGTAACCGGTCGTCAAGTTTCAATAGGGTCGGTTCAAGTTCGATTCGGTTTTCCTTCGTTGATCAATGTAGTTGTACAAAACATTGCCATAAAAGACATAAACAACCGTGAGCTTTTTTATTCAGGCGCCATGCGTCTCAAAGTAGGGCTTTGGAGCCTCCTTACCGGAAACCCATCACTTGACAATTTAAAAATATCATCGGCCAGACTTAGAGTTTACCGTGACTCCTCCGGTAACATCGAGAGTGTATTTTCCAAGAAGACCGGCGGAGTTACTGTAACTCAGGCGCCATTACAGCCGGAACAGTCCCGGGAGCCTGCGAAAGAAACACCGCTACCTGGCGCCGCGCCAGCGCCTCCATCCCGCAAGGTCGCTACTGGACATAAGTTGTCCTGGCCGATCAGGCATATTGAGATTGAATCATCACAGATCACGCTCGAAGATTCGTCAGTTGGATTGAAAAAACCTCTCCAAACATCTTTTGAAAACATCAGCGGCAATATCAGCAGACAAGAAAATGTGTTCGATTTCAAGGTCGCTGGGACGCCTAATTGCCCCGGCGTTGAGAGTTCCCAATTGGCGATGGGAGGTTCAATTAAGATTGGTCCGGAATTGTCTTCCATAGAGTTCGCTGACATAAACAGCAAACTGGAAACGGTTAAATTGGTCAATCCCTATTTTTTGCCCCGGAAAGTGGTCCCATGGATTAGCAAACTTGAGATCAACAAACTTACGTTGAACACTCATATCCGGCAAGGCGCCCACACACGGATTGATTTTTCGGCGGGTGTTTTTCAAACAAAGGATTCCCCGGGATTACGATTCACGGCCTCAGCGATGTTGACTCCTGACTTCAGTCGTATCGAAGGATTACGCCTCAAATGCGTCTCAGATGACGTCCACATTGTCAACATGGCAAGAGTTGTCCCAAAGGAAGTCCTTGATCAGTTCGGGCCTGACGGTTCAATTAACATCAGTTTCGACGGATCATGGTCGCGTGATTCAGGGTGGTCCATCGCCGGGTCGGCTGAACTCCACGATTTACCCACCCCTGGGAAATATGCTTTCCTCGGCAAACAGCTTTCAACGTCGATGTCCTTTGAGCTTACATCCGACTCATTTGTGGTTAAGGAACTCAAACTTCAAAACGAGGCTTCCAACAGCCTGATGTCGATAAATGGAACTGTAAATGGTCCATTTGCTAGTGATCTATCTCTAGACCTCAAAGCGAGAGTCAATCTTGAAGGGGCATGGCTTTCACATTTGGGAATCAGTTCGTACAAGGATCTTATCCTACGTGGTCCCATCCCTGTATATGTTCATTTGGAGGGGGCCCCAAAGGACCTCAAGGTTGATCTCAATGGTGACCTTTCCGGCGCTGTGCTATCCCTTAAATCAGTTTTTGAAAAGGAAGCTGGTGTAAAAGCCAGGATTAAGGCCCGCACCGCCGTTTCCCTGGATTCGTCCAAGCCATTGTCCAGTCTTCTGAAACAGATAGACATTAAATTTAAAACGCAAGACGCGTCAATAAAACTGGCCGCGGGATTTCAACCTATCGCAAATTGTCCTTTAAATTTGGACGCCGAAATATCAGGTTCAAAAGGTATATTTGATCTGAAGAATTTCTCCATGAAAATTTCCCTCCCCGGAAACAAACAGCCCCTGATTTTTACAAGGGGCTATATCAACAGGTTAAATGCACAAGCTCCTGACCTGAATATCGAGGGAAATTTGAATCTTAGCCGCGAATTGGTAAATCTCCTGGGCTTACCTTCAAAAGCATCGGCAGATATGACTGGAGCCACCAACTTGAATTTTAGAGTTAGCGGTTCCCCAAATTCTTTAAAATGGTCATTGGACGCGCCGCTTAAAGGTGTAAGTTTCACAGTTGGCGACTGGTTTGTCAAAAAGGCGGGTGTTGATCTTGATGTGACATTATCAGGAACTCGAACCCCTGGTGAAGTTCGCCTTGGCCAGGCAAGGATCAAGACACCTGGATTCCGCGGCGAGGCGTCCGGAGAAATGAGCAATAAATCCGGCAAATCAACTTCGTTCAAACTGGATGTGGATGAAGCTGAAATAGGGGCTTTGGCCAGTTTCTTTCCATCACTGCGACAATCCGGTTTTTCCGGACCGGTTCGCGGATCTCTGGCATTTAATGGTGTCGGCAAAGAAATCCTCCCGATGAGTGGGCGGATCCAGCTTGTATCAGTCAATTACAGGCCCCATAAGAGCCCTGTTACCTTTGAGAAAATCAATGGGACTGTTTATCTAAAGGGCAATTCGATTGATAGTAATGAGATTAAAGGCTATGTCCATGGGACAATAGAAGCCCCTGTAAAAGCGTCATTGAAGCTTGCGGGTCTCGAAAACCTTGGATCTTTAAAGGGAAACATATCTCTTTCGGCTGGACCTGGAAAGCTGTCTGTTGATAGATTAAGATCTGTTCTTAATCAAGCCCAGTCTCTTATTGAACCATTCTTGAATGAGAATGGGAAAGGAAAGAAGTTCAATCCCTTTGAACTTAAGTCAGCTACAGCGGATGTGCTGATAGATGCCGGAACATTACGAACCGAGGACGTCAAGATCAGGGCGTCCGGACTTTCTATCGGGGCAATAGGCAGCGCAAACATGAAATCACAACAGATTGATATTCTTAGTTACATAAGGACTTCCGCCGCCCCACTGTCAGCTATCGGAACAATTCCAATGGTAAAGGATATTATCAAAAAAAATGAAGGGCTGTTAAAGATTACCGGATTGGACAGGGAACTTAAGAAACTGGGTATTGAGAATTCTCAAAAACAGCAATCAAATGAACAGGAGCAAACTAAAAAGGAACATGAATTGAATGTTATCGTTAGGATAGCGGGTTTGTGGGCCGAACCAACTTTGTCGCCAGTTTTGGAAACCTCTCTTCCACGTAATCAGGTGAATCAATTAAAAGAGTTGATGAACTGAACAGGTGAACCCTAAACCATTATACGGAATTTTCTTCATCATTGCACTTGAACAGCCTTTCAGTGTTCTGAAGATTTGAACGAGAAGCAACTGTGTTTTTTGTTGAACTTTTCAGTGCTCATTTTAACTTGACACGATCACGCTATTTGAGTAATTCTTGGAATTGAGCAGCTTTCCTGTACGTTCTTTTCAAAAAAAATACCAGCGCATGTCTTGAGGAGGCCCCTAATGTTTAAGAAGTATTGGGACGAAAAGTTCGAGACCATGAACGACGGAGCGATGAAAAACTTTCAGTTGGAAAAACTGAAAGCAACTGTCAAATGGGTTTATGATCGCGTTCCGTTCTACAAAAAGGCCTTTGATAACAAGGGGGTTAAACCTTCTGATCTTCAAGAACTTTCAGACCTTGCGAAATTCCCGTTTACCATAAAAAATGATTTACGTGATAATTACCCGTTTGGGCTATGCGCAGTCCCTATGGCTGACGTTGTCAGAATACACGCGTCGTCGGGGACTACCGGAAAACCTATCACCGGACCATATACGGCAGAAGACCTGGATCAGTGGACTGAGTGTATGGCAAGAGGCCTTTGGGCCCAGGAAGTAAGGCCGGACAGCATCCTTCAAAACGCATACGGTATGGGACTCTTCACGGGTGGGCTTGGGTTTCATCAAGGCGCTTTAAGGATTGGCTGCGCCGTAGTTCCTTCCGGGGCTGGCATGACTGAAAGACAGGTCATGTTAATTCAGGATTTCGGAACAACTGCCCTTTGTTGTACCCCTTCTTATTGCCTGACCATAATAGAAAAGGCAGAGAAGATGGGAGTAGATATAAAGAAATCCGCTCTAAGAACTGGACATTTCGGGGCTGAACCGTGGAGCATAGAGATGCGAAACGACATCGAAAGTCGAGGCGGTATTCACGCTTATGAGCATTATGGACTTACTGAATTAGGGGGACCGGGAATGTCATTTACTTGTGAGTACTATCAGATTCACGTAAATGAAGATCACGTATATCCTGAAATTGTCGATCCTGAGACATTGCAACCGGTACCTGAAGGTGAAGAGGGCGAACTTGTTTTCACAGCCCTTCAAAGAAGGGCCATGCCGATGATTCGGTACAGGACTCGTGATATATGTTCGTTAAAAAGGGAAAAATGCCAATGTGGTAGGACCCTTATTACCATGGACAAGATCCTCGGACGGTCCGATGATATGATGATAATAAGTGGCGTTAACGTTTTCCCATCACAAATTGAAACAGTCCTCATGGAATTCCCTGAAGTTGAGCCCCAATACCAGATCAGACTTAGCAAAAAAGGTTACATTGACCATATAACGGTGGAAACAGAACTTAAGAAGCATTTGTACGATGAAGGAAAGGCAAAAATCGACAGTATTTCCAAAAGTATTTCAACCAGGATACATCAAATTATTGGTATAAACGTTCCTGTAACAATCGTGCCTCCTGAAACAATTGAACGTAGCATAGGAAAGGCCAAGCGTATCATTGACGAAAGATGATATTTCCTTACTGACGATCGTAACCCTTTGCCACGGCCCTTCGAATTGCGAGCGTGGCAAAGCTCAGATTATCAAAAGGGGACATGGCTTAATATGTTCCCTTTTGTGTATATTCCTTAACGATTCACAAAAACCCTGGCTCTCCAGGAATCCTGCCGCGCCTTTTCCTGATCTCCCAACGCGTCGTAGCATTGGGACCTCAATGCGTACACCTCACCGCTATATGCATTGACATTCACAGCGTAATCGAGATCATCCAGGGCCTCGGGAAAATCCCTCAGTTCAACATAGAGTTTTGCCCTCTTGATCCTGGCCTCAAAATTGTTGGCGTCTATACTCAAGGCTCGGGAGTAGGCTTCTACGGCCTGATCATAGTCAAGATCGGACATCTGAATATCACCAATTGTTACGTACGCCGGAACATACGACGAGTCCTTCTTCAGAGCCAGTTCCGCCTTTTCCAAAGCGCCTTTCCTATCACCTTTCCTAAGCAAAGCCTCAGCCAGAATCTGGTAGGGGGAGGCTTCATCCGGAGTTTGGCGGATCGCTTCATCAAGGTCCTGTATAGCCCGTTCCAGTTGGGGTTCGCTGAAATACAAACTGCCTCGGAGCAACAGGGCCTGGTGGTTCTCCGGGTCACTAGCCAGAGCGGTGTCCAGATCTGCCATAGCCCTATCCCCTCTAGCCATAAGCTTGAATATATAGGCTCTTCTAATGAGCAATTGAGGATCATCTCCCCTGAGGTCAATGGCTTTGTTAAGGTCACTCAATGAAGCAAGTAGGTTTCCCGTGTCAAATTGAAGCACGGCTCGGTTTATGAATGGAAGAGGATTTTCCGGATCTAATACTATGGAATGGGTCAGCTTTTCCAGAGCCTCAGGATACCGGTCCATGGCCATCAGGACAGTGCCCTGATTCAGATATAGGATCGGATCATTCGGGTCAGCGGCCTCAGCTTTCTCATAATCTGCCAGGGCCTTTTGCGGTAGCCCTAAGACTCTGTTAGTCTCGGCTCTATACCAATATATTTCCTTTAAGTCCGGGTCCAACTCAAGCGCCATGTCAAAATCAGCCAGCGCCTTTTTCGGATCAGACGCCTTGAGGTATGCGAAACCGCGACGAAATAAGGCCTGCGCATTCTTGGGATGAAAACTCAGGAGACTATCCAGCTCCTGTATCGCTGCGTGATAATTCTTCTTCTCAATGTCGATGGCTGCTCTCCCAAAATATGCCCCTTCGTGTTTTTCATCAATCTTTTGGCTTTTATCAAACAATTCGCGGGCCTTATCGAAATCTTTTGTGAAAAAATATGCAAGTCCCAGGGAGGAAACCAGATATGCGCTTTTATGTCCTGCCAGCAATACCTTGTTTAGGTCTTCCAAGGCCCCCTTATAGTCCCCCACTTTTATTTTTAGGCGCCCCCTGGCTTCCAGAACTTCCAGCAGGTTTGGATCACGCTCCAATACTTCATTGTAATCATCAAGGGCCAAATTAAGATCGTCGGAACGATCCCTAACCCGCGCTCTCAATAAAAGAGCCTCTTTGTCATCAGGTTCAAGCTTGAGTCGTTGATCCAGGATCTTGGACGCTTGGTCTAAACGGCCCTCTTCAAACAACTTCGCGGCTTCGCTCAGACTGTAATTATTCGATCTTGAGCAACCACATGCGACCAGGGCCATTAACCCCAACAAAACAATAATCGTTTTATTCGTTGTTCCCAAATTCGACACTTTGAGCGCTTCCATTATTGCCTAAACCTTAGAGCAAATCCGCTTAAAAAAAGATGAACCCACGCGCAGTCTAGAAACGCTCCATAGTTTTGTCAATCCGTCTTAACGCCACCATGAATGTAAAGCACAATTTCAAATTAAGCCAGTAACCACTATAAGCTTTAGTTTATATGTGTTATGCATAATATATATTTAATAACATTAAATACTATTGATTATATATTAATACTATGTACTAATATCTACAGTCATTCACTAGACCATGGTCAGCGCTATCTGATAACGCCGAACCAAAAGATCTACAGGGAGTAGGCGCATGCAACCTATTTCGGAAACTCTCTCGCAATTGCAAGTATTCTTTCAATTGAACTTCCTGCTTACAGGACTCGAAATGTCCTCAATGTGGGTGTTCATAATACGTTCTCTGGTTTTTCTCACATGCTTGATTGGTTGTGTTTGGGGACTTTTTAAAATCGCGTTAAAGACGCTGGATGTGGTTCAAACCCTTGTTTCAGCCCTGGGGCCTCTCCCAAAATCCTTTTTCCTTCTACTATTATTAATCCTTCCTTTATCGGACAATAGTATCGGTGGAAGATGGATCGGTTACATTCTTCTGACGCTATCCACGACAGTGTTGACCATAGCGACCGCGCTTACTGTGACAATGTGGAAGTACGGCGTTGATCAGACATTACGTGTTATCAATTTCTTCCGATCCAGGTCGAGGGCTTCCGAAGAGTCCAGCGTAGCGGAACAATGCTTCACTGAAAATATTAAATCTACCCTCTAAAAACACTACGGGCGGACTATTGTTAAATGGTCCGCCGAATTACACAGATTGTCCACTAAATTGCTCTATGACTAGTTCTGTCTGGTGTTGTCGAGCTTTACGAAAAAAGGAATTTCAATTTCAGATTCACTTGGGTGGTTTGTCTTTAAGCGTACCCTGCCAGCGTAAAAAGATCGATTGGGCTCAGCCTTGAGTCTCAAGAGCAGATTTAAATGAGATGTGGACTTTGGCTCCAGCGTAACGCTTGAAGGGTCCAAAGAGACCTGGGCTTCACCTTCCACAGCGGTCGCGTCCACTATTTTGTAACTTCTTTCCGTGGTGTCAGTAATGTTCAAAGGAAACACGACAGGTTCCGAAAACGATGAGACTTTCTTATTTAAAGAAGGTGGCGTAACGTTCAATTCTTTCACCACATCGGCATATAGGGTAAGTTTGGTTACGGGATTTACCAAATCATTGGTCTTTACAAAGATTGTTTTTTGTTTTCTGCCGGCCTTCATACCTATTGTGTCAAAATGGGCCATGATCTTTCCAGTCCCATGAGGCGGAATTTCCTTATTTCCTTCTACGGCCTTTGTGCAGCCACAACTTGCAGTCAAGCTCTCGATTTTGAGAGTGGTGCCACCTTCGTTTTGAAATTCGAATTCCGCTGAAACAGTCTTACCAGAAAGGACCTTGCCGTAATCGTGGCTTAGTTTTTCAAATTTTATCTTCGGCCCATCTGCCGGACAGAGGCTGGAAACCGACAGCGCAAGAAAGATCGACAAAACAAGTTCGACCCAAACTTTCATATTAACCTCCTTA
>JACWAG010000283.1 GCA_014874425.1 Syntrophaceae bacterium
GTATGTATGGGTATCGGTAAGAAGCTTGTTTCGTCTGGTGAGATTTGGACGAATCATCCTTGTTGTGTTCTGGTTATAGACAGAAAATTTGCTCAAGCGAATGACGAAAAGATGAAAAGAATGTTGGAGGCCCACAGAAAAGCGGTCGATTTTATTCGAGACAAACCGGCTGAAGCTGTACAAATAGCCATCAAGTATACAGGTATGGATGAACTGACTGCCAAACGGGCTATAGGAAATGTTAAATACGTTTCAAGTCTGAATGTTGAAGGTCTCAAAGAGTATGTCAATTATCTCAGAGGATTAGGCTATATCAAGTTGAACAATATCCAGTCCTTCATGGGAAAACTCATTTATTAGAGCGTCGATGCGCTTAAAGAAACCTGGGTTCATAATGGAGCGTTATATTCCGCTTCTGGTTCTGCTATGCCTTTGGCAAGTTCTATGTTCTCTTGGAATCGTCGCGAGTTATGTCCTTCCATCACCTACAGAGATAGCCGTAGGATTCTGGGACCTCCTTACCGTTGGAATGCCACCTGGCCATTTGCTCTATTATCACATCCTGTACAGTCTCTTCCGTGTTAGTGTGGGCTTCTCCGTAGCCTGTGTTTTTGGGGTGCCTTTGGGTCTATTGATGGGATGGTCTCACCGGTTTCATGATCTTTTCAGCCCGATTACCGAAATTGTGCGACCTATTCCGCCTCTGGCGTGGATTCCCATAGCTATTGTGTGGTTAGGTATTGGTATAAAATCTGCGGCATTTATTATCTTTTTGGGAGCCTTTTTCCCCATCCTCCTGAACACAGCCTCAGGTGTTATTGCCATCAACCCCATTCTAATAGATGCTGCAAAGACCCTAAACGCTACTCAAAGGGATATTTTCTTTAAGGTTTTAGTTCAAGGATCATTACCATCGATTTTCGTTGGTATGCGGGTTGGAATGGGCATAGCCTGGATGACATTGGTGGCCGCCGAATTTTCCGGTGTCAAAGAGGGGTACGGATTGGGGTTTATGATAATGACAGCGCGGGACATACAAAGACCTGATGAGATCTTGGCCGGTATGATAGTAATTGGTATTATAGGTTTCTCCATCGATTGGTTGTTTAGGACATGGGAATCCAGGATCAGGCCTTGGGGATAAAGGCGGTTGAATACAGTGTACCTTGAACTTGTTAGAATAGGGAAAACTTTCCTCGATGAAAAACAAGGCACGAAAACCTGCGCTATTGCTCAAATTGACCTCCAAATAGAAAAGGGTCGGTTTATTTCATTTGTAGGTCCCAGCGGATGCGGAAAATCTACTTTGCTGCGGATCATTTCAGGCCTGGAGAACTCATTTGAAGGCGAGGTCTTTTTGGATGGGAAAAAGATACTGGAGCCGCACAGTGAGGTTGGTTTGGTGTTTCAACAGTACGCGTTGTTTCCTTGGAGGACCATGTGTGAAAACATCGAAATGGGACTTGAGATCATGGGGATGGGAAAAGCCGAGAGAAGGGCTGTGGCCAAAGAATACATACGCTTGTTCGGCATGGAAGGATTCGAGCGCCTATACCCCTGTCAGTTATCTGGAGGAATGCAACAGCGTGTAGCCATAGCACGCACCCTTGTCATGAATCCTAAAGTTGTCCTAATGGACGAGCCGTTTGGATCTTTAGATAGCCAGACCCGCAATGACATGCAGGAATTTCTCATGGACCTTCGTCAGAAAAGGAATGACACTGTTTTATTCGTCACCCACAACGTGGATGAAGCTGTATTTCTCAGTGACCAGATTGTAGTCCTTTCCAAGAGGCCTGCTCGAATTTTGCGTATTTTCGAGATCAATTGTTCAAAACCGCGAGATCGAACCAGCAAAGAGGCCAACGACATTAGACGAGAAGTAATTGGCATTTTGAGGCGGGAGAGGACGGACACCTCTCCTGTGGTTAGTTAGTATGATGTGTTTGAGGGATTCAACCTGTCGGAGGTGATTGAGGGTGCTTGCCCATACGATAACTGAGCTTCAAAGTCTCGGTCTACAGGTAGCCGCTGACTCACCGAATAGAAAGGTTGGAGCCGGACCAGCCGAAGGCATAACGGTCCTGATTGAGGAAACTCCGGTTCACGCGCCTTTTAATAGCGACTTTGTAACACGTTCTCCTTTTTGCTTGCGTCAGCTTGACGGTCAGTCCTGGCTATTCAAAAATGATCGTTTATTTATGCCCGCAACAATAGTACAGCGGCCAAAGTTTTATGATTTCGTTACAGAGGACAAAATACCTTATTCGAGAATCGCCCTTTTGCACGGTAAAGACTGCATTGCGTCCACTGTTCTTCAAACGTGCGTCTATTGGAACTCCAATAACAGATGCCGATTCTGTGGTATTGAGCTATCTCTTTCCGGTGTTCAGACCACGAGGGCAAAAACCCCAGACCAATTGGCGGAAGTAATTGAAAAGGCTAGAGACCTCGATTCTATCTCTCATGTGGTTCTAACCACTGGAGCAGTTCATCCTCGGGGAGCGGAAGTAGATTACCTGGGTAAATGCGCAAAGGCTATCAAAGGAGTGTGCGACATTCCCATCCATGCTCAGTTTCTCCCCCCAACTGATGACGGAAAGCTTTATGAGTTGAAGACTGCCGGCGTGGACACCGTGGGAATCCATATCGAAAGTTTCGATCTCGATATACTCTCCAGACTTGCCCCAGCGAAGGCTGCTATCGGTTTTGAAAAATATGAAAAGACATGGAACGACGCTGTACAAGTTTACGGTCACAATCAGGTAAGTAGCTTCCTGCTTGTGGGCCTCGGTGAAACGGAGGAGTCGGTTGTCAGGGGAACCGAGTTTCTCGCTGAGAGAGGCGTCTATCCTTTTGTAGTACCTTTCCGTCCTATACCTGGATCAATAATGCAAGATCATCCCACACCAGATCAGGAGAGTATGAAACGGCTTTACGAAAAGACTGTTGGGATTCTGCGAAAAAATGGCCTTTCCTCTGAAAACTCTTTGGCAGGCTGCGTACGCTGTGGAGCTTGTTCGGCCTTACGAGTATATGAGCAGGAAGGAAAACAAGGAATGGTCTGCCGCCCGGCTAAAAACGAGTCTGAACTGTCTGCCGCACTACAAATTCGCCATCAGGTTTTTGTTGAAGAACAACATCTTTTCGACATGTCTGACGCTGATGAAAATGACCCTAAAAGCACTCATATTATAGCTAAATATAATGATGAGATTGTTGGCGCTGTTCGTGTCTTTCCTGAAGAATTCCCAAGCAATCATTGGGTCGGAGGTAGACTTGCAGTCAAAAGGGAAAACAGGGCCAATCAAGCAGGCGCACTATTGGTGAGAGAAGCAATGAGCTATGTGAAAAAGCTTGGTTGCACACGGTTTACGGCTCATATCCAGGAGCAGAATGTCCGTTTCTTTTCGCTTTTAGGATGGAGCGCAGTGGGTCCGATAGAGATCTACCACGGTAAACTTCACCAACTCATGGAAGCGGACCTTAATCAGATTTAAACTCTTAACAAAAACAGGAAAATAAATAAGTGACCAATAATAATTCCTTATCTTCTATTGCTGATAGAATCCGTAACTACAGCGGTCTTCTTCGTAAGAAACCCATTGAAGATGTTTTTAACGAACTTGTCCTACAGGGTCAGCCTGGGCTAGCGCCTCCCAATTTTGGTGACGACGCTGCTGCGATTCCATGGAAAGACGGCTTCATGTTGCTGGCCGCTGATGGAATAATGCCCGGATTGCTAATCAACGAGCCCTATGCGGCGGGGAAAGCTTCTGTAATGGTTACGGTTAATGACATTTATGCCATGGGCGGCCGTCCCCTGGCAATGGTTAACGTGCTGGCCAGTGGAGATGA
>JACWAG010000284.1 GCA_014874425.1 Syntrophaceae bacterium
GATTTTATACCAATACCTAACCACACAATAGCTATGGGAATCCACGCCAGAGGCGGAATAGGTCGCACAATTTCGGTAATCGGGCTGAAAAGATCATGAAACCGGGGAGACCATCCCATCAATAGACCCAAGGGCACTCCAAAAACACAGGCTACGGAGAAGCCCACACTAACACGCAAGAGACTGTACAGGATGTGATAATAGAGCAAATGGCCAGGTGGCATCCCAACGGTAACGAGGTCGCCGAATCCTACCGCTATTTCTATAGGTGACGGTAGGACATAACTCGCAACGATTCCGAAAGAACATAAAACTTGCCAAAGGCATAGCAGAACCAGAAGCGGAATATAACGCTCCATCAATAGTCCCGATTTCTTTGAGCGTATCGACGCTCTAATAAATGAGTTTTCCCATGAAGGACTGGATGCTGTTTAACTTTATGTACCCCAATCTTCTAAGATAATTGACATACTCTTTGAGACCTTCAATGTTCAGACTTGAAACATATTTAACATTTCCTAACGCCTGCTTGGTGGTCAGTTCATCCATACCCGTATACTTGATGGCTATTTGTGCAGCTTCACCCGGTTTGTCTGAAATAAAATCAACAGATTTCTTGTGGGCCTGCAAAATTCTTTTCACGTTTTCGCCATTTGCTTGAGCAAATTTTCTGTCTATAACCAGAACACAACAAGGATGATTCGTCCAAATCTCACCAGACGAAACGAGCTTCTTACCGATACCCATACATACCGCCTGTGCCGGATAAGGCTCCCAGGCGATAAATGCGTCTATTTGGTTTGTTCTAAGGGCGCCAATCATCTCGGGCGGTTTGATCACTACGATTTTCGCCTGTTTCGGGTCGAAGCCCGATTCTCCCAAAGCTTTACGTAAGAGCAAATCCTGAACGGTAGAATAACCAGGAATAGCGATCTGTTTGCCTTTAAGGTCTGAGATGGTCTTTATCGGGGAATTCTTTCCAACCACAATAGCCGATCCTTCTGTGTTGACTTGAGCTAAAATGGCTACGTTTGCCGTTCCATTGGCAACAGCGGTAACTGAGGGGGCTTCGCCAACATAGGCCATGTCGAGGGCCCCAGCCGAAAAGGCGCTCATAATCTCGGGTCCTGATCGAAAAATACCCGCAATTTCAACATTAATTCCCTGTTCTTTGAAAAAACCCTCGTCCAACGCGACCCAAAGAGGAAGATGATGAATATCATTCTGTAAAACGGCCATACGGATTGAACTAGCAGAAGAATTCTGGGAATACACCGTCGGGCTGAAGATTAAACAAGACAAAAAAACAAACATGTGTAATGCGACTCGCTTCATGATATCCCTTTTATGATTAACTAGACACAAGGGCAGATGATTTCCTGCAATGAGATGAATTTAAGCCAACCCCTTCGACATTGCATTCGGAACTACAGTTAATAACTTCATAGTAGCGATTGGTAATTAGACCGGCGAATAAAACTGCCCCTGGACATGGTACGACAAGCTTTTTCTTAAATGAACCCCCAATAATATTATACCATTCCATACAGGCCGAACACACGTGAGAAGTTTTGCAGATTGAATATGGAACGGGTTCATTATTTTCAAGGTTGAAAAAGGCTGGTTCAATAAAATTCGCGTGATTGGCGCAATGGGACACAAATAAATCTTCAAATCTTACCCCTCGCAGGCCCATTACAGTCAACCAGCGTTCAATTTCCTTCTTATCCTGAGAAGCTATATTTTGCCACTCTTCAGGTCTTGCGATCCTGTAACTTGACCGTCCAATCAGAGCCGCCTTATCTTCAAAAGAGGGAAGAGTATTCGGTTTGAAATCGCTCTGCCCGATTTTCACATCATAACGAATATCATACGAATCGAGAGCGAAAGAACTCACGAGAAGAACTTTGTCAAGGTAAATAGAGTTTCGATACCAAGAAAGCTGCCTTTTGCAGAGTTCAAACCGTCCCCATGTTTGCGGTAAAACGTAAGCTAACTCTATCCGTTTGGATAGAGGCGAACAAACGGCCTTTTTTGTCTCCGTCAAGCAGTGGCCATCGTCAGTTATTTTAGTCTTTAGTTTCTTGAAGACTTGTTCATCCAGCCAATAAATAAATTTTCCGTATGTGTAACTACTCTTCATTTCCACACTTAATGTTGTTCTGCACAAACAAAAATGGAAGTTAGTCCTTTTTTTTCAGGCCGCTGATTACCAAATGCGTCATGTCCCTCATGACCAAGGGTGAATTCAAAGCTCCTATACCGACTTGAAGACCCGCATAGCAAAAAGGGCAGGCGCTAACAAGCTCTTGGGCTCCTGTTTGTTCTGCCTCTCTGATTCGCGCCTGAGCCATCTTGTTTTGAAGGTCTGGAAAACCAGCCTTGACACCGCCTCCAGCTCCGCAACATCGGGAGTAAGGCCCATGTCTGGGCATTTCCACTAGCTCTAGTCCGGGAATAGCTTGGATCACCTCTCGGGGCGCATCAAAGACCCCGCAGGCCCTGCCCAAATGACAGGGATCATGATATGTGACCACCTTTTCGACTGGAATCTCGAACTTCAGTTTCTTTTGATCCATCAAACGTCTCAGGAATTCAACTGTGTGCAAGACTTCAAAGTTGAGCTTTCCAACTTTGGGGTAATCCTCCTTGATAGTCTTGAAACAGCCTGAGCAAGATGTAACCAGCGTTTCTATCGAAAGGCCGTTGAGTAGCTTGATGTTATCAGTTGCAATACGCTCGTACTCAGGATCGCCCATTCTCAAAAGAACACTCCCGCAACATTTCTCATTTTCACCGAGGCAACCGTAATCAATGGCAAGAGTTTCCAGCAGGTTGACTGTGTCGATTGCGATTTGACGTATATTGAGGTCGTAAACGGCGGTACAACCGAAAAACAGAAGTATTTTGCTCTTCGTCTTTTTTATTTCTGGAGGAAGATTAGATATTAATTCTTCCTTTTTAGCGCGTCTGGCCCATTTAACTCGACCTTGGCGAGGTTGTTGCCAAGGGTTGTCATAGGATTTTACACTCTTGGCCAATGCTTTTTGGGGTTCCAAAGGGCCGTAACCTGATGAAACCATGAGTTCACGAATTTTTTCCCAAAGATTAACCGTATCAATATTTGCCGGGCAAACAACCTGGCATTGCCCACATGTGGAGCATTCATACAAATTAAGAACAAAACGTTGGACATCTTCTTCCCTGATTTCTTCAAGCCTGAAAATGTTTCTAATCCATTTTCTGATGGAATCCGGGATTTTATTGTTTTCAATTATCGGATTGAGAAGACTTTGCTGATTTTTTACTATACGGAGGAAATCGAAAATCTTCTGACGAGGAAGGATGTTTTCTCTGGAATCCTGATCGAAAACGGGGCACCAAATCAAGCATTCTCCACATCGTGTACATGCGTCCAGTTGAACTAGACGACTAATCTCTATCCTGTCTAATGGAATTGTGCGAGCTGGTGGGTTTGATTCTTCGGGAGCAATTTCCATATTATCTATCTCGGTCATGTTATATTCTGTTCTCCTCAGTTACTCCTTTTTGTAATTTAGAATGAGGCTTAAAGGAGTAGTGAAAATGTGCTTCAATTTTCCCAACGGAAGGTATGCTATAAATAAAGCCCATAGAATCGCATGAACATACCACAGATAGCCGTAAACCAATTGCCAGTTAACATTTGCAATCGAGAGAACCCTCGATAACAAATAACCTGCGAAAGCTGATATAGCAATCTGCTGGGGGATTTGAGTGATTAGGATCCTGACTCCCTCAAGAACAAACCCTGTAAGTGTAATAAGCCCAATAATGATCAAAGCTACCGTATCCTGTTCCTGGGTCGTCAAATATTCAGGTTTAGTAATATATCGCCGGAACATAGCCCAAGCAACCCCGGCGAGAATAAAAATACCAGTGACATCGTTGAAC
>JACWAG010000285.1 GCA_014874425.1 Syntrophaceae bacterium
ATTCTTGTCATGGTTACTTTGGTTGATGGATTTGGCGCCTTCTTGAGGCGGCATTTTGAATAGACCGAAAGGACAAAAACATGAAACCAAAGGTGGTGATTACCCAACCGGTCCATCGGGAGGTTGTTGAATTATTAGAGCATAAATGCGAGGTCATACCCAACGATGCTCTAAACACTTTAGGAAGTGATGAGATTTTGCGCCGCGCGAAATATGCCGATGGCATTATTGCCTTTATGTCCGATCGTGTCGACGATAAATTCCTTCAGCTTTGTCCAAATCTGAAAATTGTCGCTGCGGCTCTCAAAGGTTACGATAATTTCGATGTGAAGAGCTGCACACGACGGGGCATCTGGTTCACAACAGTCCCAGATCTCCTGACTGCTCCCACGGCTGAACTGACTGTGGGACTGCTGATTGGATTAAGTCGAAAGGCGCCCGATGGTGATCGCTTTATTCGAACCGGTCGGTTCAACGGTTGGCGCCCAAAGCTTTATGGCACGGGTTTGTCGGGACGAAATCTGGGGATAGTGGGCATGGGCGCTTTGGGTCAAGCTATCGCCAAGAGACTGTCAAGTTTTGACATGTCGATCAGTTACACTGACCCCATACCCGTAACAGAGCAAAAAGAAATGTCTTGGGGAATGAATTTTGCCCCTTTAGATCAGGTGCTTTCTCAGAGCGATTTTGTGATTTTGGCATTACCGTTGACTCCCGCCACCTTTCATTTAATAGATCAGAGCGCCCTTGAGAAAATTAAAACGGGAGCGTTTCTTGTGAACACATGTCGTGGTTCGGTGGTAGACGAAGAGGCCGTTACCCGGGCTTTATCGTCTGGAAAACTTGCAGGTTACGCCGCGGATGTATTCGAGACGGAGGACTGGGCTAGGCCAGACAGACCTAACAGTATCCCCGACGCTCTAATAAACATGACAAGCGCCACATTTTTTACACCTCATCTTGGGTCCGCTGTAGATGATGTTCGGTTAGAAATTGAGTTGGAAGCGGCTCGTAACATCTTGCAAGCGTTTGATGGGAAAAGACCAGCCGGGGCTATCAATGATATCGCTAACATCAAAGTGACACCCAGTAATCGCAGATAAACGGCGCTGTGATTTAACTTTGGTCGGCGAAAGAGGCGCTGAGCGCAGCAATTCCTGATGAATCTATCAACGTCCCAGAGATTGACCGAAGTTGCCATGCTGTTTCTCAAACAGGGCTTCACTGCCTTTGGCGGACCAGCAGCCCACATTGCAATAATGCACGACGAAACGGTGAATCGGCGCCAATGGTTAAACGACCAAGATTTTCTTGATTTATTGGGCGCTACAAATCTTATCCCAGGTCCAAATTCCACTCAAATGGCCATTCACCTAGGTTATGTGCGAGCCGGCTGGCCTGGACTTGTTGTCGCTGGGATATGTTTTGTTATGCCGGCCATGCTTATCGTTCTGTCGCTCGCATGTCTATACGTGCGCTATGGGGCTATGCCCCAAGTCGAGTGGCTCCTTTATGGAGTGAAGCCAGCGGTAATTTCGATTATTGCCCAAGCTCTTTGGAACCTGGGACAAAAGGCGGTGAAAGGTCCCCTAACTGCGATTGTCGGAATCACTGTTCTGGCGCTGTATTTAGTTGACGTAAACATAGTCGCATTGCTCTTTACTGGCGGATTGATCGTGATGCTTATGGTCAACTTCCAGCGATTTCGGAGACCGTCACTCGGAGTTTCTCTTGTTCCTCTAACCGGAGCAGGGGCATTGACGCAGATTGTTTTACCGTTCAGCCTTCCAGTGCTGTTCCTCACCTTTCTAAAGATTGGCGCCGTGCTTTATGGAAGCGGATATGTCTTGCTTGCTTTCCTCCGAGCCGATTTTGTTGTGGATCTTGGCTGGCTTACCGATAAACAGTTGATTGATGCGGTCGCCATAGGGCAGGTCACGCCCGGCCCCGTGTTTACAACAGCTACCTTCATCGGCTTTATCCTTGGCGGTATACCGGGGGCGCTTGTCGCCACTCTTGGTATTTTTCTCCCATCCTTTATCCTCGTCGCCATCTCTAATCCACTAATTTCCCGAGTACGCAATTCGTTATGGCTCAGTAGTTTTCTCGATGGTGTCAATGTGGCTTCGCTTGGTTTAACGGCTGCCGTGACTTCGCAATTGGGTAGGGCTTCGTTGGTTGATCCCATTTGTATTCTTATTGCTCTTGTTTCTATATTCTTGCTGATTCGTTTCAAGGTCAATTCAACATGGGTCATTGCCGGTGGAGCAATAGTGGGGATTTTAATCTCGATTTTCAAATGAAATACGAAGGCTTAATTTGCAATGGGGTGTTTCTGAGTCTAACCCTGGTGTCCAACAAAATTCATGACTCCTTAAAGCGATGTGAGGCTTTCTTGGACCTCAATGTCCGGTTGTGCTACATTTACGCTTCAGGCGAACGCTCAATAATCGCCTTGAAATTAACAATATGAGTGGGGTCCACTGGTGTCAAAAAGAATGTGCATATTGGCTCTAGTTGGTTTTATGGCTCTAGCCGGCAGCATTATGTTGCCCAATTATATTTATAAGGACCGAGCGCTCATAAAGGCGGTTCTGGACGGAAACATAACAGAGACCAAGCGCCTCCTTGAACAGGGGTGCGATGTCAACATAAAGGCTAAAAACGGTACAACTGCGCTTATGGCCGCCTCCAGTAAGGGTGACATCGCAATTGCGAGGCTGCTCCTGAAATATGGGGCGGATGTTAACGACAAATGCGACAAGGGAGTTACAGCTTTGCTGGACGCTGTTTCGTTGAACCACCCCGAGACGGTCCAAATTTTACTCGCTGCCAATGCGGACCCAAACGTTCATGATCAATCTGGAATGACCCCCATGATGGAAGCAGCCGTTTTAGGAAATGTTCGATCCATTAAACTGCTCATGAGTTATGGAGCAAGGACGAACGAAAAGGGTCCTAAGGGACTCAGTGAACTGATGTTGGCCTGCCGTTACGGAAAAGTTGACGCCATTAAGGTTCTCCTGGAAAACGGAGCTAATGTCAACGGTAAAGATGATGAGGGATTTACCCCGCTAATGCATGGGATAGTTGAAGGATCTGTCCCGATACTGGAATTGCTTGTGAAAAACGGCGCAGACGTCAACGCTAGAGACAATTCGGGAGGCACTGCGCTCATGATAGCCTCGTATGAAGGCAAGACAGATGTTGTTAATATGCTCATAGAAAATGGAGCCGATCTCAACGCCACGGAAAAGTCCGGTAAGACTGCGCTCGCAGTAGCCGGATTGAAGGGTAATAGGGAAG
>JACWAG010000286.1 GCA_014874425.1 Syntrophaceae bacterium
CCGCCTCAATAGGCGCCGATTTTCAACGAATTGTGGTGGTCGGCGGAGACGGCACGGTAAACGAGGTCCTTAACGGTCTTTTAGATCCCTCGATTGTTCCCATCGTTCATCTGGCGACAGGAACAGTCAACATGCTCGCACGGGAGTTAGGTTTGCCGACAAGTGTTGCAGAGACTGCCAGACTCGTGGACACCGGGCGGATACTACCGGTTGATATGGGAGTAGTATCAGGACGGCGATTCCTCTTGGTGGCCAGCGTGGGGTTCGATTCGTTCGTTACTCTACAAATGGCTGAAATGCGGCGACGATTTCTTGGTTATCGTGGATATCTCAGGCCCATTGTTAAGGCTGGTCTTAGGTACCGCCCCACCAGTTTGAGAGTTTGGGTAGATAACCAAGGACCAGCTACGGGTGAGATGGTAATGGTCCTTAAGACTCGTTATTATGGAGGTCTTTTTATCTTTGATGAAGAAGCCCGTCCGAACTCGGGCTTTTTTCATGTCCGTGTTTTTCCTCGTGGAGCACTAACGTCTATTTTAAAATATGGCGTAGCGGGTTTGGCTAGACAAATTTGTCGATTTCACGAAGTGATTCGTCTGAAGGGAACGAGTGTAAGGATAGAGTCTGAGTCCGCAATGCCGTTGCAGGTTGATGGTGACCACTGTTGTTGGACACCGGCGGAAATAAGGATACATCCATGTTTGGTTCCAATAGTAGTTCCTTCGATGGCTTGACCTACCCGTCAGTTGGTCACAAATTGTTTGAATTCATGTGCTGGGGCTTGCGGACAAAAAAGTCCTTGGCACATCAAGGGCCATTGACTCCAGGCGGCCCTACCAAGCCAAAATGATGTCAAGGCTCTATAAAAGACAAATGATGAGGTAATTTTGTAGTTCAAAGCTATTTTGTTCAATTAAATATCTAGCTCTGTGGCATGGACTGGCGTCTTTTAAAGGAGCAGCTCTTATGTTTTTGGGGCCTATGATCCAAGAAGAAATCTAACCTTGCGTAGAAGAGGACGTTTGTCACTAAAAGGTGTTACGCCATGATTTACGCCTGGCCGAGAGCAAATCTGGAGAAACAATTAAAGACTTGCCGACACTTGTTAAAATGGGAAACAAGCAACCGCAGACCTTGAATTCGGGAATGTGAAGTCTTTTGACCCCGTGAACTACTTTCTCGCTGATCTCATAGCATGAGGATTGCCAGGAGGAATTGTTGCAAGGTTGCGCCAAATGGTGAAACAGGTTTTCAAGTTTATTTTGTTTTATCTTGCTTCCGTCCTTGATCAGGGCACACATCAGGCGTATATTAGAGGCATACTTCCAGGAGGCGCGAATCACTATGCCAAAAAGAAAGATCAATATTACTATGGATCAAGACCTTATCGAATATGCGAAGATTTACGCTACAAGACAAAGAACAACCGTCTCGGAAATCTTTACACAATTCATACTCAATCTGAAGCGGGTCAATGAAGACGATCCAATGAAAATTTTCCTCGACGATCCCGGATTCAGAGATAGCCTCATGGCGACCATGGTGAAGATCCAATCCGGAGAAACGAAATGGTCCACTTACGATGAGGTTTTCTGATGGTCGCCTTGTTCAGCGACGACTTTGTTAAATCGCTAAAAAAACATGCGGCGTTGAAGAACTCAGTCCGGAAAAAAGTGGACATGATTCTTGCTAATCCTATTGCAATCGGCGAACCGCTAAAGGCAAATTTCCGTGGGTATTACAGCGCTCCAGTGAAGAAACATTTTATCATCATTTACCTCTATTGCCTGATTTGCAGGCGAAAAGGGGATGACCAAATTGTTCGTTGTCATGATTGTTCAAATTGCGGTGACGAAACGGTCAAGTTCGTAGAGCTTGGCCCCCATGATCAAGTCTACGAAAAACGATAGGATTGCTCGCTATAGGAGCGCCTCATAACCGACAAATCGCCTTTCAAGCACGGGTCACAGGAATTTGTTTTTCTTGGTGTCTAAAAAGGTAAGATATGGTAACATCGTTATAAGATGTTTGACCATACCAAAGGGGGATATCCTGTGATCGGTCTATCATAACTCCGTGTTTCAATTCCCAGAACCTTCTTCTGCATATCTCTTGTCGCTCTTTGTCCCTGATGATGTCTTTCAATCTATTGCCAACTTAAAAAAAGAATGCACATAGACAATGACAGCGTGGCTGTTTTTGAACTCTTGAAATATGCTCTGTCGTTGCGACCGTATTTCGCTTCCTTCGACTGGCGGATAGCCGAGGAAGAAGCAGATGCGGATGTTGAATCTGGGAATGTAAAGTCTTTTGCATCCACGAACGACTTTCTTGCTGATCTCAGAGCATGAGGATATCCCGGACCGATTCTTTCAAAAAGGATTTTCGTGAACTCCCCACCCCTATTCAGGAGCTTTTTGAAAAGGTAATTAGGCTTTGCCTTGGGGGTTTGTGGCTTAGCTCGAAAGAATGGCGGCAGTGATCAGATCTGAAGCCCGTGTATTCTATCGACCGCTACCTGATCCTCAAATTCATATGCTTGCGTTTAAAAGCATTATGTCTGCGGCAAGGCCAAACAATGAGTTGGCCGCCCAAGCGGCCACGACAGGAGAAACATAGCCCCCGTGCCCCAATGGTGTATTTGCTTCGAATGGCCGAAGGGATCTCCGGGGCTGGTAAATGTTGAGATTGTTGATTATCATTGAGGTGTACAATGGGTTAACGCAAATTCTAGTCGCGTCAAACGCCGGAAAATAGGATTTAAAAACTTGCCCGCGTTACCTTTTTGAAAAACCCTTGATTCAGAAGTCAGTTTGTGGGGACATTTGTAAGCTAACTTATTGAAATGATTTGGTACCCCCGGCAGGAATTGAACCTGCGACCTGCGGATTAGGAATCCGTCGCTCTATCCACTGAGCTACGGGGGCATCAACAACTTACCATCTCAAATATAGCGTTTTAATGTATTTTAGGTTATGCTCCTGTGTCAAATGATTTATTCCAGTTCACAGACAAACAAGCATTGAAATCGCGCAGCCTGTCAAATGTTTTCAATCGATGCCACGGTCAAACCATTCAAACTTGATGACGTTAGAGAAGCTCTAGCGGATCTGGGTGTTGGTGGCATGACCGTTACTGAAATTCTACGGCAAGTTGTTTCCGAAAAAACAAATAGGCGATTCAGCGATTCTGAAATCGCGCTCGGTGACTTAACGCCTCATATTCAAATTCGGGTAGTTGTCTGTGACTGGCTGGTTGAACCCGTTATAGAAGCACTTCGCATATATGGATCTTCCGGAAAACTCGATGATAGCCTCATCACGGTTAGTCGAGTCGAATCAGTCGTTCGAATTCGAACCGGCGACAAGAATGACGACGCATTGTCTACCTGAAATTCTTGCCTATAGTAAACGTGAAGTAAATATCCACGTGCAGAGCACGTGGCTTTCTCTTTGCCCCCCTTAGGGGGGCTAAAAGCTTGCCCCCTTAAGGAGGCAAGCGTAGTTGCTCCCATA
>JACWAG010000039.1 GCA_014874425.1 Syntrophaceae bacterium
GTATATTTTGGGGATTTCAGCGGAGATCCAGCTTGTTTCAGGAGGAGCGCCAATGGTTATGGCTCTTCCAGGAATGTTTTCGGGACATTTGAGACCATATTCGTTAAAAATGGTAGGGACAATGTCACGACATGAAGCGGAACTTATACTCACATCCATTTTGGAGCCTTTTCGCAAATCACTAAGCCTCGTAGCTATAAAGATCCCTTCATGGTCATGGTTGCAAGCGTCAAGACCGGCCACATTCCCCTTTACCAATAGGCTCTTCGTACCAACATTTCCGACGGAACGTTTGTTAAGGGAATCAAAATAAACGATTAGGTCAGGAGCGACCCCATTGACTGATCTGTACAATTCTTCAGGCTTTAGCACGACATTGGTCGATCGCTCGCCATTTAATTCGGGCATCACGACAAGCTCTTCACGTAAATTGTCCCTGAATCTTTCATAGTCCGCTCTTTTGATAATTCCACGCCGCTCTCTTCCCTGAACATTCATGAAAATTCTTGCGTAATATCCACCCTCACTCCAAACATAAGTTTTGTCCCAGTCTATCATGTCCTCGGTCAAGCTGGTTTCCCGAGTTGGAGCCTCTTTCAAGACAAGCAGGCCCTTTCTTATAAGCCATTCGTTGATGCAAACTCCTCCGGTAGATTTTTTAGCGCCATGATCGGAAACAATTATGACAGTGGTCTCGTCATCAAGGAGCGCAAGGATTCCGCCAATTTTGTCATCAAGGTATTTGTAGAAGTTTGGAATCACATCTTTCCATCGAGCCTCAGCCGAATTTCTTGGGTTTTGTCGCTCATAGTCTCCCCAAAACGCATGTTGGAGACGATCCGGAGCAATCTCGACCATCATAAAGAAATCCCACGACTCCTTCAGTAAGAGTTCATGGGCGACCCTAAACCTAAGATCTGCCATGTTGTATAACCCTTGAAGCAGGTTATCCTTTGGCAGGGTCCGGAAATCCCTTATGTCCGACAGATATGGATCATTCCCAAGACACGAAAGGTCATTTATGAGGCCGTGAGGATGTGTAAGATCTGGAGAGTCTTCGATGGCCGGGAACCCTGCGATAGTCACTCCGGAATGGGGCTCAGCGGGAAATGTCTGGGGTATTCCTACAAGAATCGATCTTTTACCATGGGCCTCAAGATGATCCCAGACTCGTGGGAATGGGACATGTTTCGAATTGACGGTTACCACGTTATAGTGATCATGGGTCAACCGGTTCCTAAACCCGTACAGACCCAACTCACCTGGATCACGCCCCGTGGTGATTGTAGTCCAGGCCGGTACGGTTATAGGTGGGTCAGTCGATTTCAGCGGTCCCCAGACCCCATGTCGCATTAACGATTCGATGTTTGCGAGTCTGCCGGATTGATTGAAAATGATACTGGGAGGAGCGCAATCAAGCCCAATTACCGCGACTTTTCGCGAATTACGGTCCCTGTGTAGTTTAGGAACACTGACGATCCTGTATTCTGGAAATCGCTTTTCGAGAAAATTAACCACCAGTTCAATGGACTCTTTTAAGTCGAATCGGTCAGTATCAATTACAAAATCCGGGCGCTCAGGTATCTGAAAGGGCGCCGTAATTCCCGTAAATTCGGATATCAGCCCATGTCTCGCCTTAACGTAAAGGCCCTTTGGATCACGAGCCTCACAAACACGCAAAGGACAATTCAAGAATATCTCAACAAAGTCTCCTGGCTGAAAAACTGATCTGACCGCTTTACGAAGATCTTCCATCGGGGTGATAAACGCGGCGAAGACCATGTTACCAAGATCACTGAGAAGCTTGGCGATCTCGCTAGCCCTTCGAATGTTTTCGGAACGGTCCAGAGCTGAAAAACCAAGGTCTCTGTTCAACCCTGCGCGTAAGATATCTCCATCCAAAATTGCGCAATGATGGCCTCTGGCGACAAATACACTTTTTAAAGCGCTAGCCAAAGTTGATTTTCCTGAACCGGATAGTCCTGTGAGCCAGATTGTTTTTCCTGACATTTTACCAACTATTCTTGATTTGCTTATATTTTAGTCCGATGTTCGAAGGCCCTGCCCAAAGTAAGAGGATCAGCGTATTCTAGTGATCCCCCAACTGGTATACCGTAAGCTATTCTGGAAACAATAACCTTTGTGTCCTTTAGTCGCTCCTTTATGAACGACGCTGTCGCTTCACCTTCTACCGTTGGATTCAATGCGAGTATAACTTCCGCAATAGGTTCTTCCCTGACTCTGACCAATAACTCATTCAATCGGATTTCTCCCGGCCCTATACCGTCCAAAGGCGCCATCACTCCATGAAGGACATGATAAATTCCCTTGAACTGGCCGGATTTTTCGACGGCCAACAAATCGAGGGGGCTTTCAATTACGCAAAGTCGAGACCTATCGCGACGACTATCTCTGCAAACGTTACACAGATCCTCATCCGTCAGATGAAAACATCTGGAACAAAGGCGTAAATCTCTTTTGACAATTTCTATCGCTTTTACCAGGTCATCAATTTCAGATCTGTCCGCATTCAAAATAAAGAACGCGTATCGAGTGGCCGTTTTCTCACCGACCCCAGGGAACTTTTTGAGCGAGTTTATCAGTTTTTCTAATGGACTAGCCAACGAGTTCTCAAGCCTTCCAAATACAGCGACAGATCTATCACGTCAATCCAGGGATTCGGAATCCTCCGGATATCTTCGCTATTTCTTCAGCAGCCATCTGGCGGGATTTCTCTAGGGCGTCGTTGACTGCGGCAACGATCAAATCTTCCAGGACTTCCTTATCATTAGCGGCAAGTAGGTCCCTTTCTATAAAAACCGAAAGAATTTCCTGGATTCCATTGGCTTCAACCCTGACCATGTCTCCTCCTGAACTTCCCACTATTGAACGGTCAGCCAATTGCTCCTGGACCTCCCTGATTTTGACTTGCATGCCCTGAGCTTGTTCTATCAAATTCTTTAATCCTAACACCGATCAGACCTCCAATCCGAGGACGTTTGTTGAAAAACATTATTTAATGATTACATTTGCTATTGAATTATATCTATAATTTCCAATATTGGGATGATGATTCTCTTCAGCAATAACCTTTTTAGAATATTCGAAGTCAGGCACTCGATTTTTTTAATCAAGGCTATTCTTAAACCAATAATTTTCAAAAAGGAAGTCTAGAGGCTGGGGTTCAATGAAACGACCCAAGATTCTGTTAGTAAATCCATGGATTCATGACTTCGCCGCCTATGATCTTTGGGCAAAACCACTTGGTCTGCTAGTGCTGGGATCGATGTTACGTCTTCAGGGTTGGGACCCTTTATTTGTGGACTGCCTGGATCCCCACCATCAGTCATTAAAAGGTTCACTCACCGCTGGACGGTCACGCGGCAAGTTCCACAAGACCAGGTTACAAAAACCGGAACCACTGGAGCTTGTTCCCAGAACTTTTTCACGATATGGAATTTCAGTAGACGAAATTAGGAAAGATCTCAACAATCAGGAACGTCCTGAAGCAATACTAATAACCAGCCTGATGACATATTGGTATTCAGGCGTTACAGAAACAGTGGATTTGCTCCGCGAAGTATTTCCCGGCATCCCTTTGATCCTGGGGGGCATATATGCTTCACTTATGCCTGAACACGCCCTTAGAGCGACCAACGTAGATGAAGTCCTCCAGGGTCCGGCTGAACCCCGCCTGCCGGAGACTCTGTATCGATGGACATCACTCAGTCCGGGAACGGACCGGTCAAATCCGCCGATACAATTTACGCCCGATCTCGATTTGTTAAGTTCAGTACGGTTTCTTCCAGTATTAACCTCTAGAGGCTGCCCTTACCGATGCGTTTACTGCGCATCGAGGTTAGTGCAACCAAATTATCAGCGTCGTGATCCGTTGGAGGTAGTTAGAGAAATAGAAACAAACATTTTGAAATATAATGTTGATGAAATTGTTCTGTATGACGACGCATTCCTCTGCCATGCCAATGAACATGCTCTACCAATCCTGGACGCATTCTCGTCTTTCAAGCCAAGATTGAAGTGGCATACCCCTAACGGCCTTCATGTTTCTGAAATTAGCCCAAGAGTCGCGTCATCGATGAAAAAGGCGGGATTCAAAACTATTAGATTGGGCCTTGAAAGCACATCGGACAATTTTCATAAAACATCCGGGGGGAAAACCAGTTGGAAAGATTTTGTCAGAGCTGTGGGATGTTTGAAAGACTCAGGGTTTGATACTAGCGAAATTGGAGTTTACCTTCTTGTGGGGCTCCCAGGCCAGACCTCCGCTCAAATAGAACAGGACGTTGAAAATGCCCTGGAAGCGGGAGCTTATCCTAAACTGGCGGAATATTCTCCAATCCCTGGTTCGGCGCTTTGGTCCGTGTCGATTAACGCCAGTCGTTATCCAATTGATAAAGAACCCCTTTATCAAAATTGTTCCTTGTTGCCTGTGGCTACCTCTGAGGTAAACTGGGAGTTTTTATCCAGAATGAGGAAAATGATTCGCGAGAGTATTCAATCACCCGGGATAGATCAATCTGGCCCCTGCCTGAATAGTCTCTGAATAGTTGACAGGCAGAGAGCATGCTGATAAAAAAGATATAATTCTTCATCCAAAAACAAATAACAAAATTGGGAAAGTGAGATAATTATGGCCCAACCGAAGGATGTTGTAGGCGCAGCTCTTGTGGTCGGTGGCGGCATAGCAGGCGTTCAGGCTTCATTAGATCTGGCGGAATCGGGTTATAAGGTTTACCTGGTTGAAAGTCAGACAGGTATTGGCGGGCGGATGGCTCAGCTTGACAAGACCTTCCCTACGAACGATTGCTCCACCTGTATATTTTCCCCAAAATTGGTTACGGTAGGCCAAAACCCCAATATAGAGCTTCTGTCCTATAGCGAGGTTGATGATATCCAGGGCGACGCCGGTCGTTTTAAGGTCCGTATAAAACAGAAATCCCGATACATTCGAAAAGATCGGTGTAAAGCATGTGGAGATTGCGCCACAGCCTGCCCGGTAAAAGTTCCCAACGCTTTTGATCAGGAATTAAGCAAACGCTCTGCAACCTATCGACTGTTCCCCCAGACCATACCGCAAACTTTTGTAATTGATAAAGCGGACCGCGCCCCGTGTGTAATTGCTTGTCCCGCGCACATAAATGTCCAGGGTTATGTGGCGCTAATAGGTAAGGGCAAATATAAGGAAGCTGTTGAATTAATCTACCAGAACCTTCCATTGCCGGCGGTCTTGGGTCGGGTCTGTCCGCATCCTTGCGAAAAGGCCTGTCGTCGGGCGGAAAAGGACCAGCCGATATCGATATGTAAACTGAAAAGGTTCGCTGCGGACCAGGTGGATTATTCATCACTGACAATCCCGGAAATTACCCCACGTGAGGAAAAGGTAGCTATCGTAGGTTCCGGCCCCGCAGGCTTGTCCGCAGCGTATTATCTTGCGCTGAAAGGTTATAAGGCCTCTATATTCGAAGCTTCGTCCGTGCTGGGTGGGTGGCTGCGTGTTGGAATTCCGGAATACAGACTACCCAGAGATGTGCTCGAAAAAGAAATCAATCACATTTTGAGCCTTGGAGTGGAAGCAAAAACCAATACCGCCCTAGGCAAGGACTTGAGCATTGATGATCTTAAGAATCAAGGCTACAAAGCGATATTCCTCGGTGTCGGATGTCAGAAGGGCGCAAAACTCGCCATTCCTGGAGAAGACTCTTCCGGCGTTATTCAGGGAGTGGATTTCCTCAAAGACGCGGCCCTGGGAAAGAAATTCGAAGGAATCAAAAAGGCCGTCGTTATAGGTGGTGGAAATGTCGCCGTTGACGCTGCAAGGACTTTAGTCAGGCTGGGAGCTGATTCCACCATTCTTTACCGACGTTCAAGGGCCGAAATGCCCGCATTTGAAGAAGAAGTCCATGCTGCTTTGGAAGAGGGCGTGAAGATTCAGTTCCTGGTGGCGCCGGTTGAGGTTGTAGTTTCCGGAGGAAAAGTAACTGGGCTTAAAACTGTACGCATGCAATTGGGCGAGCCTGACGCTAGCGGGCGACGGCGGCCTGTGCCTGTCGCCGGTTCTGAATATGTTATCGACACGGACACAATTATTCCGGCAATCGGCCAGATTATTGATCCAGCTCTCTGGGATTCCATGGGGGCTTTGGCGCAGACGAGAAGGAATACTATCGAAAGTGACAAAGTCACGTTTGCGACTTCAATCGAAGGAGTGTTCGCGGGCGGCGACGCTGTTTCCGGACCCGCAACGGTCGTGGAAGCGGTGGCCGCCGGCAAAGAGGTCGCAGAATCGATCCACAGGTTCATCAACGGAATGGACCTTGCCCAAGGAAGACCTTTAAAATTCCCTGAAAATCCGGCATACCCACCGATCCCCGAAGAACTTAAAAGCGAACCTAGGGCAATCACTCCTGAAATCGCGACAGCTGAGCGAAAAGGTTTCAAGGAGGTCGAACTTGCCCTCGCGGAAGAAGAGGCGCTAAGGGAAGCCAATAGATGTTTGAATTGCGGTGTTTGTTCCGAGTGTATGGAATGCGTCAAGGCATGCCCTGCGCAAGCCATAGATCATACGATGGAAGACGCCTTTCTTGATGTTGAAGTGGGCTCAGTGATTCTGTCCACGGGCTATGAGATGATTGACCCTGGGAAGATTAGAGGTGAATTCTCATACGGCACGGCCCCAAACGTCCTGACAAACATGGAATTCGAAAGGATGCTCAGCGCATCGGGCCCCAACGCCGGTGAAGTAAGAAGACCATCTGACGAAAAACATCCCCAAAAGGTGGCGTGGATTCAGTGCGTCGGGTCACGGGACGCGCAAAAAGGCATGCCTCACTGTAGTTCCATCTGCTGTATGGCGTCCATCAAGGAAGCGGTCATAGCCAAAGAGCACGACACCAATATCGAACCTACAATTTTCTACATGGATATTCGGGCTTATGGGAAGGACTTTGACGCATATTACGAAAGAGCAAAGAGTTCCGGGGCTGTCCGGTTTATAAGGTCAATGGTCAGCCGGGTCGTTGAAGATCCATTGACCCATAATCTTCAAATCACTTATCTCGATGAACAGCAAAAGCTTGTGACGGAAACTTTCGACATGGTCGTGCTAGCAGTCGGGCTCAAGACATCCGATCAATCGATAGAACTTGCCGGCAAGCTGGGCATTGGCCTCAACGAATCCAAATTCTGCTCTACAACATCTTTTGAACCAGTTTCTACAAACCGACCGGGGATCTTTGTCGCAGGTATGTTCCAAGGACCTAAAGACATTCCTCAGACCGTTATGGAAGCGTCAGCCGCTGCTGGCGCCTCGTCCAAGCTGCTGACTTCAGCCCGAAACACATTGGCTGTAAAACAGGAATTCCCGCCTCAAAGAGACGTTTCCGGAGAAGAGCCACGAATCGGGGTTTTCATTTGCCGATGCGGTATAAACATCGCCAATGTTGTAGATGTGCCGCGTGTCGTTGAACATGTCAGAACCCTGCCAAATGTGGTATTCGCCGACGAGAAACTGTTTACCTGTTCACAGGACACTCAGGAACAGTTCCTTGACATCATTAGGGACCATAATCTTAACCGTGTAGTTGTATCCGCCTGTAGTCCCAGGACGCATGAACCCATGTTCCAGCTCACCATGGAAAAGGCAGGCCTGAATCCTTACCTTTTCACGATGACCAACATCAGAGACCAGTGTTCCTGGGTCCACGCCCACAACAAAGAAGGGGCCACATTGAAGGCCATGGACCTGGCCAGGATGGCGGTGGCGAGAGCGAGGCGTCTGGCCCCATTGCAGAAATCGAAAATGGATGTCGTTCATGACGGTCTTGTATTGGGTGGCGGAGTCTCAGGTATGGCGGCGGCCCTAAATCTGGCTGACCAGGGATTCCACGTATATCTGGTCGAAAAATCAGATAAACTCGGTGGAAACGCTCTTTACATTGAACGTACGATTCAGGGTGAGCCCATAAGACCGTTTGTTGACGACCTAGTCAAAAAAGTCGAAAACCACTCCCAAATTGAAGTTTTTAAAAACGCTTCTTTTACAAACCTGTCAGGACATGTCGCTCACTTCAAGGGAACAATCCTGAATGGTGATGGAAACGGGAAAGATATCGAATTCGGCGCCGCAATAATCGCGACCGGAGGTGTAGAGTCCAAGCCCAAAGAATATTTGTTCGGAGAAAGCAAGGCTGTTGAGACCCAGCATTCTCTGGAAGAACGAATAATCGCGGGCGACCCGAGTCTCAAGAATGTCAAAAACGCCGTATTCATACAGTGTGTAGGATCTCGTGATGAAGAGCGTCCCTACTGTTCCAAGGTCTGCTGTTCAGGATCTGTTCGTCTTGCCGGCCGGTTACGGGAGATAAATCCAACAGCGAACATTTACATACTTTTTAGAGACCTTAGAACTTATGGATTGCTTGAAAAGTTTTACGCCGAAGCCAGAAAGGCGGGAGTCATATTTGTACGGTTTGATCCAGAAAACAAACCGGTGTGCGAAATGGCTGGAGACAAAGTGAAAGTTACTGTCAAAGACCCCGCACTGGACCGCGATATGACCATCATGGCTGACCTGGTGACTCTTGCAGCGGCTATTGACCCTGGAGAAACAAACAAGCAAATGGGTCAGTTGTTCAAGGTTACAGTTAATTCATACGGGTACTTCGTTGAAGCCCACATGAAACTTCGACCAGTTGACTTCACGACAGAAGGAGTGTTTCTCGCCGGATTGGCCCATTATCCCAAACCTGTTGATGAGTCTATAGCTCAGGCTACTGCAGCGGCGCAAAGGGCGTCTATCATCATAAGTCAGGAGCAGATGACGTTCCCTGGCGTAATATCCAAGGTTGATCCTGATAAGTGCGCAGCATGCCTGACTTGTGTGAGACTATGTCCATATGGCGCGCCGTTCATCAATGAGGACCACAAGGCAGAGATAGTCCCGGCCCTGTGTCAGGGATGCGGGATATGCTCTTCCGTTTGCCCGGGAAACGCAATTGATCTTCAGCATTTTAGGGATGATCAGGTATTCGCTGAAATAGACAC
>JACWAG010000287.1 GCA_014874425.1 Syntrophaceae bacterium
CGAACATTGCCGTCATTAATCCACTTTTCAAGGGTCTCTCCAATTTCATCGGAATTTGCCTGGAATGGTTTCTTATATACGTCTACGGGACATGGACCATCCTTATCGAAGAAGAGATCAAATCCAGCCATCAGCGATTTAGCTTCCTGTTCCATCTCGCCAGAATCAGGGTAGATAAAACCAACCTTAGCTCGTTCTTCAGGGTCTTTGGCCCATGCCGCTGATCCAGAAAGGAGCATAGCGGATGATAGTAAGCCACAGACCAGGAACTCCCGTCTAGAAAACACGGGCGGATCAATCTGCGAAGTCGAAAAAGGGCTTGCGACCTTAACGTTCCGGCGCTTATTGTGAGATTTCTTGTGTTGATTCATGCCTTAACAGTCAATCCCGGAAAGAAATCCAAGCATTCTTCCCGATAAAAAAGGTTATAAATAATTTTTATGTTTTCTTAACGTGCAGCGCATCCTACCCCAAAGAAATATGGCTGTAAAGGATAGTGTTCGGAATCATCAAATCAGTAGCGCAAGCTTTGGGATGTGCGGGAATCAGCTAATGACGGAAATATATTTACGATAGAATTTAAAAAGCCGGAAGGGTGAATTGAAGTGGGAAGTCCTCCCGGTCATTGTGAAACAGGGAGGACTCAAAGATCTCTAACGATAAGGACGACCCATCGGAGCGCAAGCTGACCCAGGAGCGCAACTGTATCGGCTCTTCTTGATGACTTTTCTTGGCCTAGCGCAAACAGGCGGAGGACATTCCATCCTAACAGCGACAACCCTGCAGCTTCTAGGGGCAAATGAGTCCTGAGAGCATTTTACAACGGCCATTTCAGTAGCATGACAAGGGGTTGGGCCAATACCCTGATACAGCGCTCCACGAAAATTCTGGGCCGTGGCTACAAACAAAGCGTCTGAGTTTCCGGGGATCACTGCGGTTACGGCTAGAGCCAATACCACCAGCAAAAATACAGACTTCTTAGACATCGTATACCTCCAAATTATAATTTAACTATAACTCCATTTATTTTTTTAAAGACATATAACAATCTCAAAAGTTTCTTGTTTCTGAAACCATTATCATCACTTGTTTACCGTATCAGATTCACACCCAAATGGCAAGTCAAAACATACCTTGGCATTTCAGCTACATAGCCCCTTTAAGTCTACTGTGGACTTCTTGGTTAGCTCTGAGTGTTCAGCAAATATCGTTGCTTATTATGACGCCGCTGGAATCACGATTCGCGGGCGCCGTCCATCACCTGATGCTTGAAAGATGGCTGCCCCGTGGCTTCTAGGACGCTACTCCACAGCTTGCCCTTTAAATCAACCTGTTTGCGGCCAGTAGTTACTAAGCCCAAAGGCACACAGACAAACTCCTCGTTCCACGTGCCCACCATTATATTAGTCATTCCCGCAAGGCCAACGTGCACGGCGTTCTGACCCAGAAAACCGCAGAAAACAGAGTCTTCAGATGTTGCGCGAACGGACCTTATAGTGTAGCTCGGATCAATGTACTTCAAGCTTATCTCGATCCCATTTTCCCCGAAATATTCGGTGATTCGGTCTTTAAGGTACAAACCTATGTCACCTAAGACTTTGTTGCCTGAGTTATCAAAACCCTCAACACCGCAATATCGCTGGCCGGCCCCCTCAGCAACAACAATCACAGCATGTTTTTTTTCCTGAATTCTTTTTTCTAGTACAGCCAAGAAACCGTGAGGCCCGTCAAGGTCAAAATCCGATTCTGGGATAAGGACGAAATTTGCATACCGTCTATCGAGCGACGCATTTGCGGCTATGAAACCCGACTGCCGACCCATGAGCTTTACAAGGCCAATGCCGTTTGGGGCGCCATTTGCCTCTACATGAGCGCAACCTATTACGTCTGATGCGCAACTCACCGCTGTGCTAAACCCAAAGGAGCGGGAAAGGAACAGTATGTCATTGTCGATCGTCTTAGGTATCCCAATTACACCGATCTTGGCCCCTGTGCTTGCAATTTCTTCACAAATTTTAGCCGCAGCCCTAAACGTGCCGTCGCCCCCAATAGCAAAGAGCAGTCCGATGTTCATACGTTCCAGAGCATCAACGACTTCACTGATTCCCTGATGACCTCTAGAGGACGACAGAATGGTTCCGCCCAACTCATTAATCTCGCGCACCCGGTTAGGGGTAAGTTCCATGATGGGGTGGCCATACTTGGGAATAAAACCCTGGAATCCATACCTTATACCAAGGATATTGGTCACCCCATATGTATGATACAATGTGAGTACGATCGACCGTATGACATTGTTCAATCCCGGACAAAGCCCACCACATGTTACGATTGCGCATTTAAGTTTGCTGATGTCAAAATAGATTTTTCGTTTCGGACCTGCCTTTAAAAAGGAAATCGGGGCCTGACCCTTTTTGACACATTCCTCAACCAACCCGGCAGAGAGGTTGAACAGGATCCTGTCATTATCTTCTACCCAATCCACCTGCCTCAGCGGGTTTTTAATTTTGCATTCACCCAACGATTCCACTGATGTGTCCATAGTGAGCATCTTCCCCAAATCACTTAAATATTTTTAGTTGTCATAACAGTAAGGATAATCAGACGTTAAACCTGAAAAGCATTATGTCTCCGTCTTTTACGACGTAGTCTCTTCCCTCGAGACGAACTTTACCCGCCTTCTGAGCAGCCACCAAGGAACCTGTGGACTTAAAATCATCAAAAGCTACCACTTCCGCACGGATAAAGCCTCGCTCCATATCCGAATGCACTGTGCCGGCTGCCTTCACGGCCGTCCTGCCCCTGACCAGACTCCATGCTCTAACTTCAGGTTCGCCCGCGGTAAAAAACACAATCAGGTTTAAAAGTTCAAAGGACCGCTTTATAATTCTTTCTTTAGCCCCTTCTTCCAAGGCCATGTCTACGAGGAATTCAGAAGCCTCTTCCTCGGACATGCCAGCCAATTCGGCTTCCATATCCGCGTATAGCCAGTCGATGCTCACGTTGGGCTGATCTTTTATATGTTCTGCAAATTCTGACAATACTTGACGCGCTTCTTCAGGACTCTTGTTTTCACCAGTATTCAATAAAATCAGTTGGGGTTTGGCTGACAGAAAGGCAAAACCACGCAGCTTTTCGTTCTGTTCCACTTCTTTCATCAATCTAAGTGGTTTAGCTTCATTCAATAAGTCCCTTGCCTGTGTAAGAAGATCAAATTCCTCGGAAAGCTCTTTTCGCCCACGACTCAAGTCTTTTACGACGCGTTCGAGTCGTTTCTCGACGATTGAAAGATCGGATAAGATCATCTCCTCTTCTACGGTCCTATAATCCGAAAGTGGGGATGGTTTTCCTGAAGAGGCAGAATCAAAATACCGGACGCATGTGACAAGCGCGTCTAAAGGACGTATTATAGAAAGTAACTTGTCCCCAATTGACCGACCTTGTTTTCCTTCACCGGTGAGGCCGGCGATGTCGAGATATTCAACGTGAACGGGAGTTACTTTTTTAGGTTTGTGATATTGAGTAAGAAAATCCATGCGGGGATCGGATACTTTTACAACGCCCAACCCGGGATCCTGCCTATTTCGCTGTTCACCAGGATTAAGTCCTCCTGTAAGCGCCCTAAAAAGGACAGTCTTGCCTGATCCCGGCAAACCAACTATTCCAAGCTTCAATTGACAGTTACCTTTCCAACGACAATTTCAAGCGCACTATTTTGGGGCCTGAGTAAAACGAATGTAAAGGCGTACATTTCTACTGTCAACTTTAGCCGGCGCAGGTGAATCAGATTCCCGGGATTTAGCCCCAACTTCAATAGCTCCATGGTTGACCAAAGCCGAAGTAAGATCGCCGTACCTACTCGAAGGTATGATCACAGCTACTAAAGCTTCTCCAAAAGCATTCCTAAATTTTTCGTCAACCAATTTGCCTTGAATATCTGGAAGGATTTCTTTGAGTGTTTTTAAAGCTAGATCAATCTGAGGGCTTTCCACTGTAAGGTTATCTGCTCCAATTTCATCGGCTACAGTCGGGAAACGCCACGAAACAGCAGAGGAACGACCGGGCCCATCATAAGGAACGTAAGCATGGGAGAACGGCGCGGTTTGAGACGAAAATGGCGCTGAAGCCACCATTCTAGGGTCAACAGGACGGGAAGCTGGCTCGACAGTGATAGCTCCATTTTGAGAAGTACTATTAAGCGACAGGCCTGATTTACCGATCTGAGACAATTCCGGTGGATAATTATATACAAGGAAGGCGCATACGGTCACAAATGCGAGCGACATGGCTCCGACTGGAACAGGAGCGGTTGGGATTGAGTTCATCAGATTTTTAATTTGGGAGATAATCGATTGGAAGAGTGAGGGGTTTTTGTCGATTCTGGCGTTTAATTGCTTAAGAAAATCGTTTGGAGGAGCAACCTGTTCTAAATTGGCTAAAGCCTGAATAGTAACTCCGTACCACTTAAAATCTTCCCGACACGCGGCGCAGGATTTTAAATGATCCTTAACCATTTTTTCGGTTTGCGTGTCAGAATCTCCCTCGTAAACCGCCCCAAAATAGTCAGCAATTCGCTCGCAATCCATCATGACAGGACCTTCTTAAGTTTTTCTTTAACTACCATCCGCGCTCTATGCAGACGGGATTTCGTCGTTCCTTCGGGCAGATCCAATATGCGGGCTATTTCATCGTAGGACAAGCCTTCAATGTCTCTTAAAATGACAATTTCCCGATGATCCGGTTCAAGCTCATTAATCGCCTCTATAACAGCTTTCCTAATTTGATTTCCAGATAATAGTTCTTCAGGATTGGCTGTCTGATCCGGTAAAGCCCTATGGGACTGATCTCCTTCATCGTCGGTTTCCGATGATCCTTTATTCGTAAAAAAACCACGACGCTTTAAATACTTAAACCTGTTTTTGCCTCTGTTAGTCGCAATCTGAAACAGCCACGTCGAAAATTTTGAATCACCTCTAAAACTTTTTAGATTTTGATATGCGGCTGTAAATATTTCCTGAGCAAGGTCGTTCGCCTCCTCAGGGTCTCCAACAAAGCGATATGCGACACTAAAAACCTTTTTCTGATACTTTAATACAAGATCATTAAAAGCCTCCCGATCACCACCAGCGCAACGTTTAACGAGTTCTTCGTCATCGTCATTGTTATCCGTTGAACTGCCGACAAGCGATACACTTGCTATTGTCAGACAAATTAAATTTAGAATTGTTTCAAGATCTAACGTCACGAGAGGATTTTTATCTCCGATGAATATATCCGTGAAAATTATGGTAATTTGGGGTCTAAGTCAAGAATTAAGGTCAACAACCCAATCTTTGGCCTCGCAGGTTCTTATTATAATCGATTTGGAAACTGAACGCGCCGAACAATTCCGGTGTTCGTGTTTGTTACTTGAATATATTGGCATAATCGGGTAGAAAGTGATGTTAAAAATATGATTGTTACCAATTGACACCTTGCCCAAAATCGTTCGTCTATAGAAATAGCATTTTGGAGGATGGAATGAAACTATCAAGACGGGTAACGGAAACGGCGCCTTACCTGTTTCATTTGATTGATGAAAAGCGCAAAGCTGCCCAAGAAAGGGGCATTGATGTAATATCGCTCGCTATTGGGGACCCGGACATGCCAACTCCGGATTTTGTGATAGACCTCATGAATGAAGAGATGCGCGACCCTCGTAACCATCAATACCCCAGTTATAAAGGGGAATCCGATTTCTGTGAACTGGTGGCGCATTGGTTTAAAAAGCGTTTCGGAGTGAATCTGGACGCTCAAAATGAAATAATGGCCACCATAGGAAGCAAAGACGCTGTATCTCATCTACCCTTTGTGTTCATTGATCCAGGTGACACAGCGTTGGTCACCGATCCCGGATATCCGGCCTACGAAGCCGCCATTGGTTTTGCAGGAGGCACGCCCATTCGCATTCCCCTGCTCGAAGAGCGTGGGTTCCTGCCCGACCTATCGTCTATTCCTGAAGACATTGCCGACAACGCGAAATTTATTTTTATAAATTACCCGAACAACCCGACTGCGGCAGTCGCCGAGGAGTCTTTTTTCGAAGACCTTGTGGCGTACGCCAAAAAGCATGATCTTGTCATACTCGCTGATAACGCTTATTCTGAAGTGTACTTTGAACCTGAAGATAGACCCATAAGCATAATGCAAATACCTGGCGCAAAAGATCTTTCAATCGAAATACATTCTTTTTCTAAAACCTTTAATATGACCGGGTGGCGAATTGGTTTTGTTGTATCGTCTAAGGCGTTGATCCACTCATTCTTGACCCTGAAGTCAAACTTCGACTCTGGGGTTTTTATGGCGATCCAGAGGGCGGCGGCTAGAGCTTTGGGGCATCCCAACGCGCCGTTGTTTAATGAACAGAGGACACAATTGTTCAAGAAAAGACGGGATATTATCGCCGCAGCGCTCAATGATCTCGGTTTCAGGTTTGGTTTGCCACGGGCAAGTTATTATTTCTGGGTCCGAATCCCTGAAATGTATTCGTCTTCAGTCGTGTTTTGCGCTGACTTGCTTGAAAAACAGGGACTAGTAGTCACCCCTGGAGTCGGCTATGGACCCAGTGGGGAAGCGTTTTTCCGAATCTCAATGACTTCGCCCAATGAAAAAATCGAAAAGGGCATGGAACGTCTCAAGAATTTCATGAAGGGACTCTGATGAAAGCCACTCTCGTGTTGGCCGATGGCGAATCTTTTGTGGGTACCGCAATGGGGGCCACTGGCGAAAAAGTAGGAGAAGTCGTCTTTAATACGGCGATTACGGGATATCAGGAGGTTCTGACCGATCCTTCCTATCGAGGACAAATTGTCACCATGACTTATCCCCACATTGGCAACACAGGGGTCAATTTCGAGGATAATGAGTCCAACTCGCCATTTCTTGCTGGTTTTATAGTGAAGGAATATTGCGCCAGCCCCAGCAATTGGCGAAACAATGAAGATCTTGGCGCTTTCCTAAAACGATTCAACGTAATCGGCATCCAGGGAATCGATACCAGAAGGCTAACCAGAAATTTGCGAGAGACGGGCGCAAAAAAGGGCATAATTTCTACAGAAGACCATAATTTCGAGAGTCTGCTTAAAAAAGTCAACAATTATCCTGATATCGAAGGACTGGACCTGGTAAAGGAAGTCACATGCGATAAGCCCTATGATTGGAATCAAGGGACGTGGCGATGGAACGCGCGTTCAACAACTTCTCAAAACAAATTCAAGGTAGCCGCTCTGGATTATGGGATTAAACAAAATATCCTGAGACTGCTCGTGGACTCAGGAGCCCATGTGAGGGTGTTCCCAGCTTTTTCGACTTCAGAGGAAATCCTGGCTTATAATCCGGATGGAATTTTTTTGTCGAATGGCCCTGGTGATCCTGAGGGGGTCCCTTACGTGATCGAAACGGTCAGGAATCTCATCGGGAAAAAACCGATATTTGGAATTTGTCTCGGCCACCAAATACTTGGCCTGGCATTAGGCGGACGCGTCTATAAGCTTGCTTTCGGGCATCACGGGGCAAA
>JACWAG010000288.1 GCA_014874425.1 Syntrophaceae bacterium
AAAAATTTTGTACCCGATGAAACTGTTCATTATGGTAAGAGGCCCTGGTGTGAGTTGCCCTATAGCGATACTGTCTATGAATTCCTTGTTTGTTAACCAGTGATAATGATCGACAATTTCACTTTGAAGGAGCGGAAGCATCACAAATCCGCCGCCGATCGTGAAAAGATTTATATAGAACAGCGTCCAGAAAAATATGACTATTGCCATTTAAGCGCTCCCCCACGATAGACTATTAGCCCTCCAACACCAGCGGCAATAATCAAAGCTATCGGATTCAGTTTGAAAACCGCAAGGCAAATGAACGTCACCATAGCAAAACAAACGCTCTTGTAGTCCTTTAAAGACCTCTTGCCCATACGGAAAACAACCGATACGACAAGCCCCACTACAGCGGCGCCAACCCCCTTGAGCATAGAACGCATTATTGGAATATCACTATATTTCATGTAGACGTAGGCAAGTATCAAAATCATTACAAACGACGGCAATACCTGTCCCACAACAGTGGCTAAGGCCCCTTTTGTTCCCCTCAGCAAATAACCTATGAATATGCCTGAATTGATTATGGGAGGACCTGGCGTCAACTGACCTACGACAACACTCTCAGCAAAATCGTCATGGCTGAGCCATTTCCTTTTGAGCACAAGTTCCCTTTCGAAGAAGGCTATCATGGAATAGACCCCGCCAAAAGCGAATGCGCCCATTTTGAGAAAGGCGAAAAAAATATTTCTGACGCTAGCTTCCATTTTTTGCATTTCGCCTCCATAAAAAGTTCTAGCCAATACCAACTAACACGTTTATAATTAAAAACGTGTTACACATGTTAAGACGATCGACAGGCGCAGTCAAGGGTTTTCTCTCTTTTATCGTGAAACTCAATGGCTTCCCTTTACCTTTCAAGGTTGGCCAACAATCCAAGATATGCGCTGAATTAATCGCGAGAAATCATCGGAAGACTGGTATAAATTTTTGAGGTTTCTCCACATGGAGAAAATTCTGGTGAGGTGAATAGGTGAACCCCATTTTTAATCGTGTCCTTCGAAAAGGGTGGAAATGGCTTTTCCTTGCCGTGTTAATCGGCGTTGTAACCTATAAGACAACATTTGCTCCGTTACCAGTCTCCACTCAATCGGTAACTGTCGGAAAAATAGTGGCCGAGGTTATGGGAACAGGAACGCTTGAAGCCCATTACCTAGCTACGGTAAGCGCAAAAATCCAGGGGCTTATCGTCGAACTTCTGGCGGATCAAAATGATTGGATTAAGACGGGACAGTTGTTGGCGCGGCTCGATGATTCCGACCTAGTCAGGGAAGTTACTACCCAAGAGGCGGTATTAAACGCCGGCGAAGCCAGCGTTGAGCGGGCAAAGGCTGATGAAGCAAAGTCCCAGGCTATTCTAGATCAGGCTAAGGTCGATTACCAAAGATATTCTGGCTTAGTCTCTCTAAAAAGTGTCTCCCAGGAGATCATGGACAAATACACTCAGAATCTGGCTGTCGCCCAGGCAGACCTCGGGAGGGCCTCGGCCGCTGTGAGTGAGGCTGATCGTCAATTCGTCGCCGCTCGGGAAAGGCTCCATTTTCAACAAGCCAAGCTGGCTGATACACGTATATGCGCTCCTTTTGATGGATTGATCACCCGCCGAGACCGAGACGTTGGAGACATCGTAGTCCCAGGGGCGTCTATTTTTAAGTTGGTATCCACAAAAGAAATGTGGGTTTCCGCCTGGGTGGATGAAACCGCTATGGCCGGTCTCGCCAAAGCTCAACCGGCCCGGGTGGTTTTCAGGTCCGAACCCAAAAAAAACTATGAGGGTAAAGTTTCGCGGCTAGGGAGTGAAGTGGATCGTGAAACCAGGGAATTCCTTGTGGACGTGGGAGTTGACACATTGACGGAGAACTGGGCTGTAGGACAGCGGGCGGAAGTTTACATCGAGACAGGGAAAAAGGACGATGTAGTTCAGGTCCCTCTTCGGGCCATTGTCTGGAAAAAAGGCAAAGCTGGAGTTTTCCTGGAAGACAATGGGCGTGCAAAACTTAGGGAAGTTTCGCTCGGATTGAGAGGAATCGACAACGTGGAAGTCACAAGTGGCCTTGCCAAAGGTAATGTCATTATTACCGGTCCCGACCTATCACGATTAACAGATGGTCTTAGGGTCTACAGCAAATGAATCTTGCTATAAAGGATATCCATCATAATCTTTCACGATTCTCTCTGACAGCCCTCGGGATTGGAATGTTACTGATGATCGTTATGGGAATGGGGGGCATTTATCGGGGGTTAATAGAGGAAGCTACTCTGCTGGTCGATAAGATTGGAGCGGATCTGTGGGTTGTCCAGCGTGAAACCAGAGGTCCTTTTGCTGAAATCTCCCGAATCCCCAGAAACCTAGAAGACAGATTGAAGTCCATGCCAGGAGTCGCTACCGCCAGAGCGTTTGTGACGTATCCTGTCCAACGAGAATTTCGTGACAAGCCTCTCCGGATGCAGATACAAGGCTTGTCGTGGCCGGATGATAACGGGGGATGGCTTCCACTGATCTCCGGCCGACGTATCGAATCAGCCCATTATGAGATGATTGTCGACAAAATCCTGGGACTCAGGTTGGACGACAAAATCAGATTGGGCAAAAACATATACACAGTGGTCGGTATTACTAAAAACATGTCGAGCATAGCAGGTGACGGCCTGGCCTTTTTCACTTTGCTGGACGCCCTGGATATTCAATACGATTATTCCGGAGAAGCGATTCGGATAGAACGCGAAGCTAGACGCTCAAGAGTCGCCGGGCAAGACATTGGGGCTACTCAGCCTTCTTTGCTTGAAAGAGCGCTACTGCCGTCATCCAATCTTGCAGCCCTTCCTTCGCCCTATGTGAGCGCTGTGCTTGTCACCTTAATTCCCGGAACCAATTTGGATACAGTTGTAGACAAAATCTCAGGGTGGACGGATGTAACAGTTTTTACACATGATCAACAGAACGGATTGTTGCTCACGGGCGTCGTTGATCGGTCCCGTCGACAGCTTGGGCTGTTCCGCTCCATTCTCATAGTCATCTCCACTATAATAATGGCATTAATAATCTATACGCTCACACTCGAAAAGGTCCACGACATTGCGATGCTAAAGCTTATCGGGGCTAGAAATTCAGTGATTCTGGGGCTTATCCTTCAACAGGCCCTGTTGTTAGGATTTCTTGGCTATGTTTTTGCCTTCTACGTTGGGAAGTGGGTTTTCCCAATTTTCCCACGGCGAGTGATAATAAATACTGGTGATTTAATTTATTTGTCCCTTATCGTTTTGGCAATTTCGGTCTTATCCGCCGGTTTGGGAATTTGGAAGGCCCTTAGCATTGACCCTAACGAGGTTGTTTCATGACGGGTTCGGCTTCAGCGATTCAAGGTCAATCCCTCACAAAGATTTATGGCAGTGGAAACGCTGAAGTGACGGGCATGGAAGATGTGACTTTTTCTCTGTCAATTGGAGAAGTTGTAGCGTTACTGGGACCCAGCGGATCTGGTAAATCAACCTTGCTCACTATTATGGGCCTCATAAATGCGCCAACTTCGGGTAAACTTCTCATAGGAGAAGCCCTCGTTACAGACGGACCTGTCGCCAAAGTCAATCTGCGAGTATATCGTCGGAAATTTATTGGTTATGTTTTGCAAAAGACAAATTTAATACCCTTCCTAACAGCGGTAGAGAATGTGCAACTAGCTCTGGAAATTAACGACATTCCATGTCGAGCGGCTCGTAACAGAGCCATGGAGTTATTAGAGAGCCTGGATGTAGTCCATCGAAGCGGTAATTTACCTTACATGCTGTCCGGTGGGGAACAGCAAAGGGTGGCGATAGCCCGCGCCCTCGCCAACAAACCTATGCTTGTACTCGCGGATGAGCCAACAGCAGCGTTGGATAGCGTCAGAGGTCGACAAGTGATGGAATTATTCCGAACTGTGGCTCGAGAATATGGCGCCACAGTTATGGTGGCTACCCACGACCATCGCAGCCTGGACATTTTTGACCGCATCCTCGAAATGGAGGACGGTAGGTTAGTTTCCCAGAAACAGGCCAATAAAGACTCTCCAATCGGTCAAGATTAACTAAAAACCCTTTTCAATGACAGGGATTTTAATGTGGACCATTGAGTTTGGAGAGGGATATGAATGAGCGCCTAAATTGCAATTATGTTGGCAATTATTGGTCACTCTCGTTGGATGTGGTAACATAAAGTGTTATCTGATCTTTCAGCAAGATGCCGAGGAAGACAAGGTCACATATGGATACTCCCCAAAGTTCCAAATCGTCTGACTCCAGGTCCGATAGTTTCAATTCAAGGCTACTGAACCCTGCAAGGATTTATAAAGTCCAGGATAATGCGAGATTCCTTGATCCAACTCAGCTATCTAAATTGGAACAAGCTTTCCGTTCATGGTCCGATGTTTCGACGTTTCCTCAGATACGCTCTTCTAGAAAACGTATTTTGCTGATTTTTCTTCTGATTCGTTATACCGGAGCCAGACTTAATGAAGTATTGACTCTTGATCTCAGCAAACAGTTTGACATTTCTAAACGTGTCATCCGGTATGACAATCTCAAGTCAACCAAGGGTTTAGGCCAACGAGAAGTTCAGATTTCATCGGAATTGGTTTCCGAGATGCAAGCTATTTTGAATGAACCAGCTTTTATTAAACAGGTGGGTTCAGTGTTAAAAGTGGACATGGGGCATGTTCGCCGCAAGTTTTATGAACGATGCCTAGCATGTGGTTTTCCAAAAAATCTCGGTTCGCCAAATGGTATTCGTAGGGCTAGAGCCATCGAATTGATGCGGGATAATGTGCCTTTGCCAGTGGTCCAACATATGCTTGGCCACTTGACACCCAATCCGACAGTAGCCTTGGTGACTTTTTCAGACGAAGATATCCATCAGGTGGAGAGGCATTTCATCGAACGAGAGAGCCAAAGGAAAACCAGCGCTCGGAATGAATTCTTTGGTAAGATTGCAAATATTCGAAAGGGAGATATTCAATCACAGATAGAATTAATCACTGTGAGTGGCGCTGCAATAACCACGGTAATTACCAACAATAGCCTGAAAAGGTTGGGATTAAAAATTGGTTCATTGATAACAGCAGAGATAAAGGCGCCTTGGGTCATATTGCAAAAAGCGCATATCCAGCCCTTGTGCACAGCCGAGAACATTTTTAAAGGGACAGTGGATCAAATTCAGCGCGGCAAACTTACCACTGAATTTATCGTGCGTATACAGGATGGAACGGAAGTATGTTCTCTTGTGACAGAAAAGAGCAGAAAAAAACTTGATATTTGCGAAAAAGACGATGTCTGGGTCATATTCAACAGTTTTGCTGTAATCCTGCATGTAGACTAGCGCAAATTTGACTTCAGGCGGTTTCCCAAATGAGAAGTCGGTATGTAATAATTTGTTGTACGCTATCAGAAAGGAATTCGACATGAAAAATTTGTCCAGATTTGTTTGCGTTCTTGTTATGCTATTTGCATTTTCGTCAATAGGTTTGTGTGAAACACGCCTCAGGATGAGCACCACTACCAGCACAGAGAACTCAGGGCTTTTAAAAGTCCTATTGCCGCCTTTTGAAAAGGAGAACAATCTCAAAGTAGACGTAATCTCTGTTGGAACCGGTAAGGCTCTTAAACTCGGAGAAAACGGTGATGTAGATGTCGTCCTTGTTCACTCCAGGCCAGCGGAAGACAAATTTGTTTCCGAAGGCTTTGGTGTGGATAGACGTGATGTAATGTATAATGATTTTATCATAATAGGCCCTAAAAATGATCCGGCGAAGATTAAGGATCTCAAATCCGCTACTGAAGCTTTCAAGAAAATTGCTGAAGCAAAAGCGCTCTTCATATCAAGAGGCGATGATTCAGGGACCAACATGAAAGAAAAAGCTATTTGGAAAACCGCTGGTATAATGCCTAAGGGCCCTTGGTACATAGAAGCTGGCAAAGGCATGGGCGCAGTTTTGCAGATGGCGAATGAGAAAAACGCATACACGCTTACCGACAGAGGCACATTCATTTCATATGAGAATAAGACAGATTTGGTGATACTTGTCCAAGGGGACAAAGGTTTGTTCAATCCGTATGGAGTAATTGCGGTTAATCCCAAAAAGCGCCCAAATGTCCAGTACGCTTTGGCAAAGAAATTTATAGATTTCATTACTGGCCCGGAAGGCCAGAAAATAATTGCTGATTACAAACTTAACGGTAAACAGTTGTTCTTCCCTGACGCAAAGAAATAGATCATTGGACACTCAAGGAAAACTCCAGGTCTTTGAGTTCAAAATCATGCCCAAAATCTGGAAAATAGTTTTCCATAATAAGAACAGGGGAACGGTTTTCCTTGTTCTTTATTTATAAAACATCTCAAAGGTCCTGTACATTGCAGTTTCTTTTAGATTCGTTTCATAAGGCCTTTCTTCTACTTCTACATCTCGACTCTGAAGTTTTCCAAATTGTTTGGCTTTCTATAACAGTATCCTTCTGGTCCACTATTTTCTCAGCTTCCGTCGGGCTCCCCGTGGGCGCTCTGTTGGCGCTCAAGGATTTCAAGGGAAAATCTGTTATCCTGTTATTGCTGAACACCACAATGGCGGCCCCAACGGTTGTCATAGGTCTTTTCTGTTATGTTCTGCTCAGTAGAGTGGGGCCACTAGGATCACTAGGCCTTTTGTTTACCCCATCAGGAATGGTGTTTGGACTATTTATATTGGCTACGCCCATTGCCGCTAATCTTACCGTTGCTGCAATAGAGAGTTTGGATAAGCGCCTCATGTTAACATGCGAACTCTTGGGAGCGTCTCCAGCTCAGCAGTTTTGGTTAGTCATTAAAGAGGCCCGTTTTGCAGTGATGGCGGCAGTTGTTATCGCGTTTGGAAGAATTATCTCAGAGCTTGGGATTGCAATGATGCTGGGGGGAAATATCCGGGGATTTACCAGGACAATGACTACCGCTATAGCATTGGAAACATCGAAGGGTGAATTCGAGTTGGGGTTGGCCCTGGGCTTTGTCCTGATGGCGGTTGCGCTCTTCATCAACGGTCTCCTCTTCCTGGTCCAGAAAGAACGCTCTTGATGATCGCTAGCTACTCAATAAAGGACGTTTCGTTTTCTTATTCGAATCAGCCGGTCCTTACGATCAATACACTGGATATACCAGCATCCAGTGTGATTGCCTTAGTGGGTCCGAACGGCTCAGGAAAAACAACTTTGTTACATTTGTTAGCTTTTTTAATAATCCCACAGAAAGGATTACTTTCATTTCTTGGAGCTAAGGTTTCCGCTTCGGATCTGATAAACTTGAGGCGAAGAGTTGGTCTCCTTCCACAGAATCCTTATCTTTTTAAATGCTCTGTTTTGGAAAATGTGGCCATAGGATTGAAGTTAAGAGGCTTTTCTCGTCACGAGGCCAGGAAGATGGCAATAGAAGGCCTCAAGAAAGTTAGGATGGAGGGATATGAATCTCGTTGGCCGAATTCGCTCTCAGGAGGCGAAGCTCAACGAGTGGCATTAGCTAGAACATTGGCCTTAAATCCAGAAGTGTTCCTTTTCGACGAGCCCGCAAATCATTTGGACCTGGAGAGCGTAAAAAGGACTGAACAACTAATCTTGAACCTTAATCGCAATGAAAAGAAGACCGTCGTTTTTACTAGCCACAATCTCGCGTTTGCACAAAACCTGACTGACTTTGTAATTAACATATTCCAGGGTCAGGTAGTCCCTACTGCGCCTTATAACCTTTTCAGAGGTCAAATACAGCACGGTGGCAAGGTCTTCGATGCCGGCGCTGTGCAATTTGATATATCCAAAACAACAGAGCGAGGGACCTGTCTTATGGTTGATCCCTCCAAGATTTCCTTTTCCACTCAAGAAGAATTTGTAAATCTACCAAATGTTTTTCATGGAAGGATTGTCTCAATAAGTCTGCTGAGAGACGTTGTCAAAATTGAGGCGCTCGCAGGTGAAAGATTTGAAATCCATGCGCCAATATCTTCAGATATTACAAGTTTTGGTATAGGAAAAGAAATCTGGCTGCATATTGGTCCCAACGCTATGACGCTTATCTGACACAGGATTTCCTTGTTCTGATTTCACACTTTCTTCAACCGTTTTCAACTCGCTGGGGTGGCCCAGCATAGTATTGAATCGAGAAGTTACTATTGAACAAAGTAAATTATTGAAATTGCAACTCCGACTACAACAACAATCCAACGTAGCAGTTCTGGCCGGATCCTACCTGCCACCATTCCACCGAATACGCCACCCGCTAATGCCCCAATAGCCATCACCACCATCGCCGACCACACAATCTTACCTGAAAAGAGAAAGAAAACGGCCGCTGAAATGTTTACACAAAATGCAATAAACTGTTTAAGGGCACTGAGTCGTGTCAGAGAATCGTGCGAGGCTAGCGAAAGCACCGCAAGCACAATGACACTTAGCCCTCCACCGAAGTAACCTCCATAAATTGAGGCCAAAAACACCGAAACAACCATCCATATTCCATGATTGTGTTCAACTCCAGAGACACCGGGACTGCGCGTGCGCCATCTGCGGAATGGGGCCTCAATGGCTAGAAGTCCTGCTGCAAGAAGAATCAGGTATGGAACAAGAGCACGAAATGTCTGCTCACCAGTATTTAGGAGCAAGACCCCACCAGCGACACCACCAAGTCCACCGGTGGCGCCTAAAAGCCACAAACTTTTTTTATTAACTTTCAGGTCTTTCATTTGAGCAAATGTAGCTCCCAGATAACCTGGACAAAGCGCAACTGTGTTAGTGATGTTAGCGGCTACTGCTGGAATACCAACTGCCGTAAGCATTGGAAACGTGATGAGTGTTCCTCCGCCGGCCAGAGCATTTACAGCGCCTCCGATTACCGCTGCAATGCCCACGAGCATTAAGTCAAATTCAGTCACATATTCTCCTTCAGGAAATGAGCCTCTGGTGACGGGACAATGTAAGCCCTGCATGTCGCGTCTTAGACCAAATCTACGACACTTCTTTCACCGAAGCGTTGGTTCGTATAATCTTTACAGTTTGAACAAATTTACGCGAATTCTACTCAACATCGGGACAATCAAAACTGGAAACGATTTAAGCCGCCATAGAAAAACTTTACCTTCTCAAATCTGATTTTTATTTCAAACACAAAATGAGAGAATTAGCTGTTAATTGGCTTTAAACTGTTCTGGTCCGGTCACGTACAGGTCACCACCGTAAATGTCGGTTGCAACTATCAAAGGCATGTCTTCAACCACAAGTCTACGAACCGCTTCGGGTCCTAGTTCGTCCCAGGCGATCACTTCCGCCTCTTTTATACACCGAGACATGAGGGCCCCGGTTCCTCCAATGGCGGCAAAATAGACAGCGCTCCACTTTCTCATGGCCTCCTTGACTTCTTCTGAACGGCGGCCTTTTCCGATCATTCCTTTGAGACCACGCTCGATAAGCAATGGAGCGTATTGGTCCATCCGGTAACTGGTAGTAGGACCGGCTGCGCCTATCGGCCTGCCGGGGGGAGCAGGGGTTGGCCCCACATAATAAATAACCTCTCCTTTGATAGAAAAAGGTAGGTCCTGTCCAGAATTGATAAGGTCCACCATTTTCTTGTGAGCCGCGTCTCTCCCAGTAATTATTATACCTGACAGCAAAACTGTGTCCCCTGCTTTAAGGTTTTTAACAACTGAATCATTGAGTGGAGCCACGATTTTTTTTGTTTCTGGATTCATAGTATCGCCTCCGCATGACGGCAGGAATGGCATTGTATGTTAACTGCGA
>JACWAG010000289.1 GCA_014874425.1 Syntrophaceae bacterium
CATAAACTCGCTCCAGGTTTTTTGTGGTCATGCCGGCAGACTTGAGCAAAAGCCGTGTCCCCGCTCCAATAGCGGCCTTTGCACGCTGGAAGATATCGACGTCCCTATTTGTCATTACAATGTCCCAACTGCCCTTCAGCAAAGGGAATCCTTCACCGGCCATCTCACCCGTCAATTTTCCCTTCCTATCCAAGACCCCGGTACGGAGTAGACACGCAATCAGGTCGACCAGGCCCGAACCACAGAGACCTTTTGGATCAGCTCCGGCTAGAACCTGAAAGGTGAAATCTTGCGAGTACTCATTGTGTTCGATTTGATAAATTGCTCCCGCCACGGCGGGCATTCCACAACTCAAACCAGACCCCTCAAATGCCGGTCCCCCGGCGGCGGATGTTACCCATAAGGTAGAGCCATCCCACAGGGCGATCTCGGAATTGGTCCCGAAATCGATCAACAAACTTACTTTGGGTTGAGTTGTCATCGACGTGGCAAGCACACCGGCCAGTAGGTCAGAGCCGATGAATCCCGCCAGAGGAGCAATGACATCGATAACCGCATCCGGATCAACGTGCCATGCAGTAGACCATTGTCGAGTATTCCCCGGTTGGCAATCTATTTGCCTTGTCCAGAATTTAGGTTGCAGTAACATATCGTAATTTTTTTCAGACAACAGCGCTAGTTCAGGGGTATTCCCCACTATGGAGACATGGGTTATGTCCAGGGGATTTAATCCTTCCCGCGAACAGATGTCAAAAAGGGCTTCACCAATAGCGTCCACGGCCAGTTGGCTGATTTCCCTAGCACGTTCAACGGATTCGGTGGTCGCGACAACCCTCGTCATCACATCTGCGCCGAACAGGAGTTGAGGATTGAGACCCGAGCGGCCAGTCAGCCGTTTGCCACCGTACATATCCCACAAGGTTATGCTGATATGCGTCGTCCCCAAATCAATGGCGATGCCCTTGGAAAGTCGAATACCCTGCCGCTGTGTATTTATTATTGTAGGGCTCGCTAAGGGACTGAAGTACTCATGCGTCGCAAAGCTTTTCCAATTGGATGCGGGCGCGGGATTTACAATCGAAATCCGTAAATCATGTCGGGGAACCACCTGGCAAGCGAAGCGGATCCCTTGGTCGAGTTGCTCCTGAGTTAGTCCGAGACGTTCATTCTCAGTCGGTTCGTTGACGGTTCCTGTTTCGACCTGAACCAGACACAATCCACAGCGCCCGTCACCCCGACAACCGGACCTCACCCTGCTGTCAGTGGTGTCCAGTATCTCTCGTAGTGATGGATCGGATTGGAAAGATAGGGTTCTTTGTTTTCCCTGCCACGTAACCTTAAGCAAGGGCATCGGGTTTTACCTCGTGTTACGAGCCGTCATAACCATAGCCGCCACGTTTTCCTGTAGGGATTCCGGGGGGATTTCGCACCCGGATGAAAGGATGAACCCGCCTCGTCCGGCAAAGCTCTTTAGAAGCATGTCCGCCTCTGCTGTAATTTTATCTGGCGCCGATTCCACAAAGGCGAGTGGCTTGATATTGCCGTCCAGGCAGGTCTTAGGAAGCTTCTCCGATGCCACATGCGGAGTAACACAGTAATCAAAGTTAGCGATATCCACATTAGCGTCTGCGTAATACGGCAGAATGGATTCGACTGGTCCGGCGATATTCAGCCAGTTTACTGCCGCCCCTGCCTGTTTGAACGACTCGAAAAGCTTTTTCAGACGCGGAAGTTCGACCTCACGAAAAAACTGATGGGGAACAACCGCCGGTGAAGCTGAGGGATCAAATACGATGGGCAAATGCGCTCCAGCCCGCATCTGGGCTATTCCAAAGCGGATCACGACCTCGGTCGCGAAATCCATCAGGCGACCAAATCGATCCGGGTCGTCAATGGCAAGATAGAGGGCCGTTTCCAAACCAAGTAATTGGGTTGTCAGAGTCAGTGGACCCATTACACAGCCCACGACGGGTGTGTAGTCACTCAGCTCATTTCGCAGTATCCGCAAAGCCTTTAACATTTCCGGCATCCGACCTGCCCGTTCAGGATCGGGAGGGCTAAGGCTGTCCCAGTTATCCTCTTTGGAAAGCGCATAAGCTTCGATAGTGGCGTATTGATTCTTGTGGTAATTCAACACAGAGCCCATCGCTTCAGTCTCCACATTCACGTCCATCACGGAGAAAACCGCATCATACCTATATAGTTCCAGGGCCTTGAGTTGGCACCAGGCGAGTAATTCGCCGTCCCGAGTGAATTCGTCCAGAGGGACACCTGCAACAATCGCTGCATGACCAAAAACCTGGGCAATCACCGGGACCCTATCCGGCTGGCCAAAAGCTACCGCTGCCATGACACGTTCCATGCTGTTCATGGGATTGCGCCTCCTGAGAGATCCGATCCAGGTAGTTGGCCCCATCAAAGGCCGTTTCAGCCAGGTAATCGACATGCAACCGCTCTGCGGAAGACTGCTTTAAAGCGGCTCCACCGGCCATAACTTTCACCTGTCCGAGCCCACGGTCCCGTAGAGATTCTCGAACCCGTTGAACAAGCGGAACGATCGAGGTGACCAATCCGCTGATCCCGACAGCCAGCGGCGATTCTTTCTCCGCCACATCTACCAGTTTCTGGATAGGACAATCCTTTCCACAGTCAACCACTCGATATCCTTTGCCCATTAGAACCATTTTCAGGATGTTCTTTCCCATGTCGTGAATATCTCCTTCCAGGGCGGCAAGAGCGACTGTGCCTTTCGATCCCGCCGGAAGCGATCCGCCAGGATAAAGATAGTTCATGACGTTCGTAACAGACCTTCCCACCAGCATGATTTCGAGCAGGTTGAATTGTGACACCGTGCATTTCTCGTCCAAGCGGGTCATCGCCTCTTCGATGCCTTCAATAACAATTCTTTCGACGCTCACTCCGGCGTGCAGAAGCCGTTGGGTATGAACAATTGAGTCGGCGCCATTACCATCCAGAAGAGCATTTATAAGGGAATCCATTGACTTGTTCTCTTGCGTTGGTTGTGGGGCACTGACTGCCAAGGTTAAGTGACCCAAGGCAAAGCCGGGGGTCAACGGCCCCACAATCCAGGCACATTTCCTTAATCAGACGGGCATGTGCGGAATTGTCCTCTGTCAGGAGAAGTTTTAGCTCGGTCTTCGAGCATTTCAGTCCCCTGGAGGAAGTTTTACGACGGTGAGCCAGAACTGTTCGATACTTTTTATCACGCCTATAAATTGATCTAACTCTACCGGCTTAGTGATGTAACAATTCGCATGAAGGTTGTAGCTCTTTACGATGTCCTGTTCAGCCTGTGAAGAAGTCAATATCACAACAGGAATACGCTTCAGATCATCATCATTCTTAATCTCTCCTAGAACCTCCCGACCGTCCTTCCTTGGCAGATTCAAATCCAGGAGTATCAGTTCCGGCCTGGGGGCATTGGCGTATCCCCCCTCTTGCCTGAGAAACGCCATGGCTTCAACACCGTTGCTCACAACACTTAGATTGTTCAGTATCTTCCCTTCCTTGAGCCCCTCGATAGTAAGTCGCACATCACCTGGGTTGTCTTCGACCAATAGTATGTCGATGGGTTTCAAAACAGATCGCGTATTCATTTGAACCTCATTTTTTAGGATTCTGAATCCTGTCTGGGGGTTGTGAAAATGAAAATGGCTCTTGTGGTAAACTTTGGAAAAGGAGCGTTCTTTTCGTCTCTAATGGTCAACATGTATAGGAGCTATTACAAGTAAGAGAACTAACCCTACTCTTAGAATGGGCTGTTCGTAACTTTTATACTAAAAATAGATCAACATCGGGGAAAAGGAAAGGCAAACTTCGGGTGGTAGGCGTTACGATCTCAACGCGTAGCCCTGTCAGGATTTTTTTGTAAGAGCCGTTCTCCGGGAGGGGTTCGGGGAACCCAGCATTTCACGGGGTCACAAGAAGTCCCTCCCCGATTCTTCTTCGCTTGTTCGCAAACCGATATCACGCCTTTTTCAATTCCTTGGCTTCAATGGGCAAACGCCGGATGCGCTTGCCTGTGAGCGCAAATATGGCGTTTCCCACTGCAGGGGCAATTGGTGGCGTTGCCGGCTCCCCCACTCCAGTCGGGGGTTCCTGGCTCGACACGATGTAAACTTCGATTTTCGGAGTTTTGTTCATGGCCAACATCTTGTAATTGTTAAAATTGCTTTGCTGCACTCGGCCGTCTTTTAATGTGATTGCGCCATAAAGCGCCGCAGAGAGCCCGTAGACTATTCCACTTTGCACTTGCGCCTCTACAGTGTTCGGATTCACCACTCTCCCACAGTCAATGGCGCACACCACCCTGTGGACATGCGTCTCTCCAGACGAGCTTACAGAGACCTCCGCCACCTGGGCGACGAAGCTGTTAAAAGACTTGTGTAGAGCTATGCCGCGACCATGGCCTTCGGGAAGCGCAGTTCCCCACCCGGCTTTTCGCGCCGCCAATTCCAAAACAGCTCGATGCCTGGGCTGATTAGCGAGAAGGTTGCGTCGGAATTCATAACAGTTCTTGCCTGCCGCATGGGCC
>JACWAG010000290.1 GCA_014874425.1 Syntrophaceae bacterium
GGAGTTATGTCAACGTGTTTTGCCAAATCTGGTTTTGGCGCAATATGGAAGGTTAAACACCTTGTCCTGATTATCAAACTCGGTAAAATCAACTTTTAAGATACTCATTCGCGTAGTTTCGTACCCCCTTGTTCTTGAGCATGTGGAACGTTCGCATCTTGCTCACGTGAATTGGGTTCAACGACCCAAGGGGGATATACACTACCCGGCGACCCATGCTTTTGGCAAGTTTCTTCCAACGTGCGGCTGGCGGCTTACGGGCTGCGTAAACAATCCCCGGTTTTTCTGAATAAGCGATCCCAGCCACGAGAAGCCTCTCATGGCGAGTCGGAGCGAAAGTGAACGTCGGGTCTTTCCAGACATCATACATTCTCAGCGGAGGATAAGAAAGCACGAACCCACCGTGCTCCATCCTGCTGATACCGGGACCCACGACATCCCTTCCAGGTGGAGTTGAATAAAAAGCCATGTCGGATTCCTGAGAATGCTCTCCGAGCCAAGTCATTTCAAAAGGAAATTTATCGCGCTCCGGGTCTTCGTCAAATATTATTACCACTGAACCAAATTCCAGGGACCCTTCTTCATGGCTCTTAACGTAGATCCTCTTTTCGTAAAATCTCCGGAGTGTTTCCCTAACATCGACCCCTCCCCCTATGTCAGCAACGAAAGGCTCAGTATGCGATTGGCTGGTCTGCATAAGGTGAGTGGCATGCTTTGCAAGCGACTCACCCCATTTCTCTATTAAGACGTCTTCCGGTGGGAAAGAGCATATGTCTATTTCGTCAGGATCAGAGGTTTCCCATTTTTGCTTTAAATGATCTTTCCACTTCCGTGAGTTAACCGCTTTCAACCGATAACGTCGGTTAGGCCCTTTAAAAAGGGATCGAAGCTTCTTATGCAAAGTGATCGTGTGTCCAAAATAATGGAGGCTATCTTCATCCATTTGAACAGCCGCCGGGTCATTGGGATCGTTTTCCCAAGTATAACCTGATAGAAATTCATGAGCATGATAGGCAAGGTCCTCATCCATGGAAGCGCGGGCTGAAATAACCAAATGGAACAGGTCGGGGAGGATCATCCCCTTGGCCTTCAACCATTTACGCAGAAACTTGGCCCAGGTCAGGCGCACATATTCAGGAATTTCCTGACGTGTTTGCCTCGCATAATACTCACTCGCCTCCTTCATGAGACTGATTATCTGCTCGTGGCGGTTTGGCGGGAACTCGGTTTCCTGGTCCTGGCGCCAGTCCTCGTATGCCTCCGTGATCCTCGGAATATCTGTGAATCCCTTTTTAAGGGTATCGGGATGAAGCGGAGCAACTAGCGCCGCTTTGGCGCTTTCAAGTTTTATTAGCGGTATTGCATGAGGCTCTTCCAAAAGATTCGCTATTGAGTTAATCGTGAGCAAATTACCAACGAAAAGCGGCCGGTTATAAGTTCTGGAGGCTTCCTGCAATCGAGCCGCAATAAAAAGTTCACGGCTAGAATTGTCCAGCTCATGCCTGGCGGTCATGGATAATCCCAACAGCCCCTCCAGGAACGTCTTTTGACCAACTTGATCTATGGTGTAGGCGTCGGGGACTTTATCGGATGATCCGCGTCGGTTGCGCGCCAACGGATCCAGGAACCAGATTGGGATCCCCAGTTCCGTACCTGATCGAACCGCCTCAAAGATCCCATCAGACCCCTCTATTATCAACCCCATGTACTGGTCGTTATCATTTCCGTATATGATCACTGAATGGTATGGGAGGCGTTTGACCGCGGTGATTATTTGTTCACGCAAAGCGACCGGGGCCTCGACGCATATAACATCCGGCCGCTCGTGGAGGACTAAGGATCGCACCTGACAAGCGAATTCACTACGATAATCGAGTGAACCGACCAGAGAAATCCGCCCCACTCTGACTACGTCAGACCAGCGTTGGCCCATCATAAGCGACACGCCTGACCCCTGTAATTTGAAATACTGCCTGGTTTAAGGCGCTATCCTCAGACAAATTCGGCCTAAATTTTAGCAACCTGTAAGCATAGCGAGATATGTTCATGCCATCTCTAACACTCAGATCTTCATCATTATTATGAGATTCCTGAAGTAAGTTGACCACATGGTCTATTAACGCATCACTCGGCCCGTCCAATTTACCTCTGATTATCTTGAATTCCTCGTCCCGTGTCGGATAATCCATGTGAATTCCGGGTTGTAATCTGGAATAAATATATTCCGGCACTTCAAAGGTTGAAGCGTCTTCGTTCATGGTCACACATATCCTGAATTCCGGCTTGGCCTTAATTTCAACGCCGGCGATTATTGAATATACCGAACGGCGCATATCAAGAAGCGAAGCGATTGAGGCCCAGCTCTTTTCGCTCATTCGGTTACCCTCATCAAGCAAACAGATTCCACCTCGAATCATTGCTGTAACTAGAGGAGACGCCACATATCGGATCTTGCCCTGATCCGCTATCACAGGCGTAATTATCAAATCTTCGGGTTTGGTGTCCACTGTGCACTGAAAGACATAGAGATCCTGTTTCATCCTCCTTGCGGCGGTAATAGCCAATGATGTCTTTCCTACTCCCGGCTTTCCCAGAATTCGAGGCTGCATAGGAGGATCGTCCCCATCATCCGACCAGGAGGCCAGGAGTTGAACCAAAGGTTCCTCCATACCGATCCATTCAACATCCAAATTAGGTGAGTCTACCAAATGAATTTCGACACCTTTGACTACTATCTTTTCTGTTTGCTTCCCCATGTTTGAAAATCTCTTTTACTGGCTTATAAGGTTCTTGAAAAAATTATCGTTAGAATAATTTCTTAGATTCTATGTGACCTCACAAAAGGTGTCAATCGACGACCGAACATTAATCGCTCGGCACCCTATAGTGTGATTCGTTAATAGCCCAGTATCTCTATATAAACTGAGAGAAAACGATATTCGACAGGAGTCTGCCTTTCTGGGTCAACTCAATGGTATTGTCTTCGATAGTGAATAGTCCAGCGCCATCAAGGTGGCCCAGGGAGTCCTTGACAAACCCGGACGCGTCGAGTCCATACTGATAGCTCATTAGGGTAAGATCAACGCCCTTGGTCAATCTTAGCCCCATTATTATGGCGTCCTTAAATCTGGTAAGGGGATCCATTTCAATTAAAGATTCTACCACAGACTGATTACACGAAGTCGAACGGAGGTATCGATCCAGTTCAACCACATTTGAGTAACGCGTCCTTCCTGTCATTCCGTGAGCGGCAAGCCCAACGCCCAAGAAAACTTGATCCGTCCAATACTTTAGGTTGTGCCGGGATTGCATTCCAATCCTGGAGAAATTCGATATTTCATATTGTTCAAGCCAAC
>JACWAG010000291.1 GCA_014874425.1 Syntrophaceae bacterium
CCTCTGGCCCCCGATCGTATCTACCGTGTTATCTCCGGGAAACACCCACCGGCCGACCACGCTGCGCCGGATCAGGAGAGGACGCCGAGTGCCACATGATCGGCAAGCAGAAGAACACAGCGATACGATGGGACAGTCGGGAGGCAGGTCGTACGGTACCAATCTTTCCTCCCATTGAGGCGGTGGACTAATTTGTCGCTGCCTGTCCAAGCGCAAAGAGCAATTGTTTATAGGTATCAGCGCCGATCCTTGAGGACTGTCGGTGGACTTTCTTCGTTCTCCCCCATCTCTAAAACTTGTCTGAGAAAATTGCGATAATAAAATCAGAACCACGAAGCTCTATTTGCGCTGGCGCCACTCAATCGGACACTTCGATAGCTCTATAATAGTTGAATTTAGCTGTCCTATCGAATATCATGCGTTAAGACTCAAAGTGGCTTCCCTTAGTTACCGACAAAATGCGAATTGGAGGTTAGGGTGGCTCCAGTAAGCGTCCAATGGACGCGACCAGCAAATCCAGCGGAAAATTCATATGGGAAAACAACTGGGAATAAATCGGACAGTAGTCCTATAACTATATCTTTCGGCCGGAGTTCAGCATGAATCCTTCTTCTGCGCCTTACCAGCCCAGGAATCATATTAGAGTAGTCACAGCGGCGTCGCTTTTCGATGGCCATGACGCTGCGATCAATATCATGCGCCGCATTCTTCAGGCGTCCGGCGCTGAGGTAATCCACCTTGGACACAATCGATCAGTATCGGAGATTGTAACTGCGGCGGTTCAGGAGGATGTCCAGGCTATCGGTGTCAGCTCGTATCAGGGCGGGCACATGGAATTTTTCAAATATATCGTGGACCTTCTGCGAGAATTTGACTGTTCGGCTATTAAGATATTCGGTGGAGGGGGCGGAGTAATAGTCCCGGAAGAAATAGCGGAACTCGAATCTTATGGTGTGACAAAGATCTTTAGTCCGGAAGACGGCCGTAAATATGGACTTCAGGGCATGATGAACCAGTTTGTGGAACAATCCGATTTTGCAGTCGGTGATAGCGACATGGATGGGGACCTGTCCCTGTTAAATCCAACTGACTGGAAGGCGATAGCAAAACTGATTTCTACTGTTGAAGTCGCCAAAGAAGCTGGAAACGGCGGGTTGTCGGCTTTGAGGTCCCGACTCCAGGAAAAATTTTCTGACCGAAAAATCCCGGTGCTGGGAATAACCGGGACCGGCGGCGCTGGTAAGTCGTCGCTGACTGACGAAATAACACTTCGCTTCCTGTATGACCAACCTGACAAAACGGTTGGCATAATATCCGTGGACCCGACCCGTAGAAAAACCGGTGGAGCTTTGTTGGGTGATCGCATCCGGATGAATTCCATTCATACGGACAGGGTTTATTACCGATCCATGGCCACAAGGAGCCAGGGGATGGAAGTACCATTACATATGGAAGAATCCATCGAAGTTCTGAAGGCCGCTGGGTTTGATCTTATCATTGTAGAGACAGCGGGAATAGGGCAGGGTGACGCGGCTATAGTGCCCCTCGTGGATGTTTCACTGTACGTCATGACATCTGAATTCGGCGCGCAAAGCCAACTCGAAAAAATTGACATGCTCGATTTTGCGGACCTCATGGCCATCAACAAGTTTGACAGGCAGGGATCAGAAGACGCGTTGCACGATGTGAGAAAACAGGTTCAACGCAATCGGCTTCGTTTTGATGTCCCACTGGATGATCTCCCTGTGTATGGCACAATCGCTTCCCGGTTCAATGACGATGGGGTCACCTCGCTATATGTCGGGATCGTTGACTGCATAAACAAAAAGACGGGGGTGGAGTGGAAAACTTCCATGACTTGTCGGGCTGACAAGAAGCCGTCATCAAGGACGATCATTATTCCAGCGGAGAGATCCGGGTATCTTTCCGAGATAGCGAATACCGTTAGAAGATATTTCGCGTGGGGGGCCGAACAGGAAGAATTGATAAGGCGACTGTGGCAGTTGGATGGCGTCGAGAAAGAATTCCGGATCGAGAAGTTGACGGACGAAGCAGAAGGGCTGTCCAAGATTAAGGAGCTTCAGGAGGAAATCGAGAAAAAGCTTGACCCTCGCGCCTTGAGGCTTGTTGGAGAGTGGGAAGACATAAAGGAAGCCTATTCTGGAGATGATTACGTCTTCACGGTCAGAAATAGGAAGTTGCCTGTCAAACTAAAGAGTCGCACGTTGAGTGGGACAATGCTGCCTCGAATTGCTCTTCCCAAATATGAAGATCCGGGGCAGTTGCTGAGATGGCGACTGAAAGAAAACCTCCCCGGTATGTTCCCATTTACCGCCGGTGTATTTCCTTTTAAACGCCAGGACGAAGATCCTACACGAATGTTCGCTGGAGAAGGAGACCCTTTCCGTACAAACAGGAGATTCAAGTACCTTTCAGCCAACAGTGTCGCAAAAAGACTTTCCACAGCTTTTGATTCGGTTACTCTCTATGGCCAGGATCCTGACGAACGTCCTGACATTTACGGCAAGATAGGGACATCAGGAGTGTCCATATGCACGCTCGACGATGTTAAGGTCCTTTATTCTGGTTTTGACCTTAGCGCTTCGAACACATCGGTTTCAATGACAATAAATGGCCCGGCGCCTATCATGCTAGCCATGTTTCTTAATGCGGCTATCGATCAAAAGCTCAAACAGATAAAGGAAGAAACCGGCGCCGATCCAATCCGAGAGGTCGTTTCCAGGGTAAAAGCCGAGGTCCTGAGCACCGTGAGAGGCACGGTACAGGCGGATATCCTCAAGGAAGACCAAGGCCAGAACAGTTGTATCTTTTCCACGGATTTTTCGTTGCGACTGATGGGGGACATCCAGGACTATTTCATAAGGAACAACGTCAGAAACTTTTATTCTGTTTCGATTTCCGGGTACCACATCGCGGAAGCCGGAGCCAATCCCATAACTCAACTGGCGTTTACTCTAGCCAACGGTTTTACTTACGTCGAATACTATCTTTCACGAGGGATGAATATAGATGATTTTGCGCCTAATCTGAGTTTCTTTTTCTCGAACGGTCTGGAACCCGAATACAGCGTAATTGGTCGGGTAGCGCGCAGGATATGGGCGATTGCCATACGAGACAAGTACATGGGGAACGAACGTTCACAAAAACTGAAATACCATATTCAGACAAGCGGCCGGTCCCTCCATGCCCAAGAGATCCAGTTTAACGACATCCGGACGACCCTTCAGGCCCTAATAGCCATATATGACAATTGCAACTCGCTCCACACAAATTCCTATGACGAGGCTATAACGACACCTAGCGAGGAATCGGTCCGTCGGGCGCTTGCGATCCAGATGATAATAAACAAAGAGTGGGGCATCTCTAGGGTAGATAACATCAATCAGGGATCTTTCATCCTCGAGGAACTGACAGACCTTGTCGAAGAGGCCGTGTTGACGGAGTTTGACCGCCTTTCACAGCGGGGAGGCGTCCTGGGGGCAATGGAAACAGGGTATCAGAGGACGAAGATTCAGGATGAATCGCTCTATTACGAAACAATGAAGTCTACAGGGGCTTATCCCATTATTGGTGTAAACACATTTCTTAATCCAGATACCAGTTATGTTGAACAATGCGGCATAGAACTGGCCAGAGGGACGGAAGACGAAAAACGGTCACAACTAACAAGATTGGCTGAATTCAAGGAACGCAACAAGGATGTGTCTGGTCAGGTTATGGAAAGACTCCATCGAGTCGCCCAGTCCGAAGGCAATGTTTTCGAAGAACTCATGGAAACGGTCAGATCGTGTTCATTGGGCGAGATAACCCGGACCCTGTACAAGGCAGGGGGACAATATCGAAGGAATATGTGAAAAGCTGATAAAGGGGAGTAGTGGGGAAAATTGCGCTGATTCACGTTTCGATAAATAAGCATTAATCTACTTGATGGGAATGGCGCTACATATCAGCGGAACTTGAGTTGTGATCGGATTCAGACGGGATTCCAGGTTTGGTTATGACCACGGTTTTAGGTTCGGTGACTCGACCGGAAGGCTTATGCAATACACGAAGTCTGCACACACCGGGTGGCAGTGATATGGTGCCATAGTAGGCCCCATTGTCGTCGGTGGTGATCTCGGAATAATCCTGCCATGGACTTTGTGAAACCTGAACTGTCAAAGTAGAATACGGAAGGTTGGGGAAGCCCCCAGTAAAAGTAACTGTGTCTCCCATAACCGAGGCCATCAATGTGCTTCGTTGTTCGAACCGATCCTCTGGAAGATCATATTTCCTATTCACTTTCGAGAACAGGCTGTTCCGGATTTTACGGTTGTAGTGTTGGGTCGACGAATAATGATAGGGCGCTGAAAAGGGATTCCTGGCGTCAAGAAGCGCATTCCAGTCAAAAGCCATACGTATGCCCGCAGTTACACCGTAGTTGCGTCCAAGACGACTATCTTCCCCCTGGTCTACAGTCATATTAAACATGCCGTCGCGTGAATTGACGGAAAGCGCTGTGCGGTACCCTGATATGTTCGAGTTACGACCAACGTATCGATGAGCGGAGGCGTCCAATCTTAGATCAAGCCACGATATTATAGGTGGCAGCAAGAGGCTGATTCTCGCATCTCCACCCCCAGGAAGGCTCTCCTTTACCATAGAGACCCCATTATTTCTAATTTCTTCGCGGGTGTTAATGGGAAAATAGGCGTTAGCAGACACGGTCAGGTCTGAGAAATGACCCGGCAGCGCTGAAAATTCTACGCCTACGCCAGCCTCGCGCAGATAATCACCGTCGAATCGTCTGGGACGGTTCCAATCGTAAAAAGTGTGGAAACCTATCATCATCTCGGATGTGATCAGTTGGCGTACACCGGCCCCTAATGAGTAACTCTCGTTGCGACCTGTCAGATTTATACGCGGAGTGAAAAATATAGTTTTGTCCGGCCATGCTTTGACAGGCACAAAACATTCCGTTTTAACTATTGGTAGGTTAGTCCATTTGTCAAATCCTCCGGAAAAGTCGAAGTTGTTCCTGAGTGGAGCGGGAAGGGCCATACGTAAACCATAATTAAAAGAATAGGGGAGATGGTGTTCAGTCTTATCGGGTTTGGTCCAACCCCTTTTCTGTTCGAACTGTTGAGCTATGGCCGGAAGCTCGACAGTCGAGGGGAATCGGTACTTGTCCACGATGCCTGAAGACCCCGCTGCAGCGTGACCAGACCATAGGGCCAGCGCCTGGTAAATATAAAAGGTTATTATTATAATATATTTTTTATGTGAGCTTTTCATTATAACAAACTGTTTTGTTTGATATATTAACGCTAATAACTTTATAGGGTATTGTCAAGAAAAATGATGTAAAGTATTGTCGAGAAAAATGGTTGAAAATTGGTGGAGGGTTTCAGTCATGACTGCAAATTTGGATGCGAGCGCTTTGCGGAAAAGCATCAAGGGTCAAATCTTGACGAGGTCGGACACCGACTTCGAGAAGGTTGCTCTCGATGTTTGGAACAAGTATGGAACCAGTAAACGCAGGCCTCAATTGATTGTTCGTGTGGTCGACGAACAGGACGTGGTCGAGGCGGTCAGGTTCGCAAAAGCCCGCAAACTGAAGGTCGTAGTGCGAGGCGGCGGGCGTAACTCCTCAGTTATGGGTGGCAAATTTGAGGGGAGGATATTTTTTTCTCGCGATTTATGGAGAGATGGATTAGAGGATTGAGCCAATTGATGGTCCTCAAATGGTGTGAGGTCTGTAACGATGGCTCTAAACAACTGTCCTCTATGTTTGGACAAGCAGCGCCGAATAGATGAACTTGAAGACGAGGTCAAAAGTCTAAGGGCGGTTTTGGGTAGAGAACAGCGCAAGATGGAGGATGGTTTTTTTGGTTCATCTACACCTTCATCAAAAAGACCTTTCAAAAAATCCACCGACAAAAAAGAGGAAAAGCCAAAGGGCGCTCGTCCTGGCCACAAGGGACATGGTCGGAATGGACATGGAGATGGGGCGGAAGATCGTACGGAAGACATTTTCCCTGTGTCCGAAACATGCCCTGAATGCGGCAAGTTACTAATGAAGAAAGGAATAGAGCGCAGGAGCGTCGTGGACATTGCCTTGGTCAAACCGGAAAAGATTTCTTTCAATCTTCATAAGAGGTATTGTCCTGACTGTCGCAAGAGTTTTACTCCACAACCTCCGGGAGTCCTTCCCAAGAGTCTTTACGGGAATCGTCTTATTGCCAAAGCCGTTACCATGCACTATCTCCACGGTGTTCCAATTGAGCGGGTCTGCGAGAATCTGGGGATAGGAAGTGGGAGTCTTGCGGGAATATTTCGACGTTGCTCTCATTTGTTCGCTGATGTGCCCCAGAAGTTAATTGAACAATACCGACAGTCTCCTGTAAAGCATGCCGACGAGACTACCTGGCGAACAAACGGGAAAAACGGTTACGTGTGGCTGTTTGCTACTGAAGACTTAAGCATCTTTCAATTTGGCAAGAATAGATCCGCTCAGATACCCTCGGCGGTTTTTGGCAAAGAGTCATTGAAGGGAACGCTGGTTGTGGATAGGTATAACGGATACAACAAGGTTCCCTGCTCAATTCAATACTGTTACGCACATTTACTCAGAGAGGTGGAAGACCTGGAAAAGGAGTTCCCTGATAATACGGAAGTTTCCACTTTTACCGCAGTAGTCATTCCTTTGCTCAGTTCAGCTATCAAGTTACGCAAACAGCCGATAGAAGATGTGGAATTTTACGCTCAGGCCGCTCGCATCCGCTCTGAGATACAAGCTGTAATGGATCAACCGGCTCGTCATCTGGGTATCCGGCGCATACAAGACATCTTTCGAAAGAACAAAAATAGGCTCTACCATTGGTCTGAAGACAGAAGAGTTCCTGCAGAGAACAACTTGGCAGAACGTGATTTACGACCGTCAGTGATTGCGCGTAAAGTCAGCTTTGGCTCTGTGAGCGACGCCGGCGCTAACACGAGAAGCGTCCTCCAGACTACCTTTAGTACGCTCAAAAAACGAGGTTTGGATTCGGAACAACAGGCTGTAATAGCGCTGGACAACTTAGCTCGCGATCCAACATTAGATGCATACTCTCTCTTGTTTCCAAACAGAATTAAAAATATCTCAGATGAGTCATATCCGCAAAGGCCCAGATCTAACCTCCAGGAACCTTGAGATATACTCGTGACACCTGTTTGCTAAGAAACGCGAGTAACTGAGGGGTTAC
>JACWAG010000292.1 GCA_014874425.1 Syntrophaceae bacterium
ATCGATGAACAGCTCAACCTCAATTATGTTAGAGACGTAGCTCTAAAGCACGGAGTAGGTTTTGGCGGAAACCTCAAGCTTACACTTGCTCTGTCGCTAGGTTTGATATCCCCTCGAGAGGACGCGTTAGTTGCATTAGCGGCGGGGGGTAGCACTGGGTTTGTCTTAGCCCCAGGCTGCGACATTCCGTACGACGTTCCCATGGAACACATGGATCAGATCATAGAGGCCATTGAGTTTTACAACACATACTATGCAAGATACCCACACCATATGGTGGAAAAATAGGAGGGGAGTCAATTGGGCAGGACAACCATAGACAGAGGCTTACATTCAGACAGAGTTACTGTTCGAATCCGCATCGTATGATTGGAAAATAATGGGAAATAAAAAGGAGGACCCTAATGTTTAGTTTTGAGACCAAGCAGAAGGTGTGCGAGGTCGGCGGAGTTAAATTCGGTGGACAGCCAGGCGCCTATCCCACGGTAATTGTCCCTTCAATTTTTCAGAAGGGAGACAAGGTCTTTGAAGGTAAACGCAAAGAAGGCTTTGACCGAGAACGTGCCACAGAACTTGTCAAGATGTGCGATAAGCTGTGCATGGAAACTGGGATTCCGTACATGGCGGATATCGTCGGCACTAAGGGCGAAGAGTTTAAAACTTATGTTGATTTTTATACTGAAGTCACATGCATGCCGTTTTGCGTTGACGCATGGGTAATGAAACCAAAGCTTGAAGCAGCGGCCTACTGCGCCGAAAAAGGACTTTTGGATCGAATGTTCTACAATAGCCTTACCGTTTGGGAAAAGGATTTGGAAACAGAGATCAAAGAGATCGCGGCTATAGGTGTAAAACACGTACTGTTGGTGGCTTTCGACCCCGCAGACCAGATGCCTACGGGGCGGATCAGTGGGACCCAAAAACTCCTGGATGCAATCGACAAGGTCGGCGCCAAATTCGAGAGTTTGTTCGTGGACACCTCTGTAATGAATGGTCCAGCGACGGCCCTGTGTTCACTGTCTAACAAGCTCATCAAGGAAAAGTGGGGTTTCCCATGCGCTAGCGCTCCGTCCAACGGCTCATATATGTGGAAAGCCGCTCGAGAAATGTGGGGTCAAAAAGGTTGGGCCGGAGCTGACGCTGCATTGGAGGCGCTGTCTTCATGTTTCTATCACGACATGATCTTCTCCGGTCCCATGGCCGGATCAGACAGGATTTTTCCGGCAGTGGCGATGTCCGACGCTTTCCTTGCCACATTAGTATACGGGGAAACCAAGAAATTACCGGAATTGGAGACCCATCCTTTGAGAAAGCTCTTCCCGGATTTTATTGAGCAACTAAAAGGCATGTAGACAAAAAAGGTATTCCGGAAAACGTTCAAGCCGGATTTAAGCTATGTTAAAGTTGTATAAAGAGAGGATTTAATAGATGGCAGCGATGACTCCTAAAGAACGGGTAAAAAAGTTTATGAAACGAGAACCCGTGGATACAATGCCCATTTTCAGCGGAATGGGAATGGTAACGGTTCAGGCGATCAACAAAATGGGAATACGTTTCGCTGAAGTGCACGGTTCCCCAGACTACCTGGCAAAGTCAGCTACACTTAGCGCTGACATTTTTGGGTTTGATTCAGTTATCGTTCCCTACGACATGTGTACAATTCCTGAGGCTATGGGACGCGGATGCAGCACATACGCTAACGCTGAAGGAATACTGTATCCCACAGTGCCCACTAAGTGGGAGAACCTCGACGCAGCCGACATCAACCCTGATTGGGCGTCAAAGGCTAGGATGCCGGTTGTAGAGGAAGCCCTAAAGAAGCTTGTTTCAGAGGGGAAATATGGTGTCGGAGGTTGGGTACTCGGACCTTTCACGTTGGGTGGACAGGTGATCGAACTTGATCTGCTGCTTAAGGGAATCAAAAAGGAAGCTGATAAAGTTCAAGCCTTTATGAAAAAAATGACCTCTGTGGTCATTGATGTGGCGAAACGCTACCAGTCATTAGGTGTGGATTACATGACAATCCGTGAAATGGGTTCCGGAACGGATCTTCTTTCCCCCCGTATGTGGAAACAACTGATTCAACCATATCTACGCGAGATCTTTGAGGCGCTCGAATCCCCGAAAGTTCTTCACATTTGCGGTGGAACCGATTTGATCGTTGAAATGATGAATGACTGCGGCGCCGATGCTCTTAGCTTTGATCAAAAAAATAATCTAGTTGAAACCAGAAAAAAGATTGGCAACGACGTTATTCTATTGGGAAACTTTGATCCGTATGGAACTCTTTGCCAGAAAGAGGCCTCTGAAGTGCCCGCAATCATAAAGGGCTGCATTGACGCTGGGGTAGACGCCGTTTGGCCTGGTTGCGACATATGGCCCGACGTAAAACCGGAAAATGTTGAAGCGTGGGTCAATACGGTGAGGGAACTTGGAAAACAGCCTTCTCCAGCGGTGGGAAGACTATAAACGACTGCATATGATTGGATGGAGGAAAGTAAATGGCTTCAGAAGAAAAACGCGCAGAAATTCTAAAGAATCTCTCCGAAGGGGTGGTGGAATACGATGAAGACCGGGTCAAAGAATACTCCAACATCGCTCTCGATGAAAAAATGGATGCCTACGACGCCATCATGAATGGCTTGGCCGCGGGCATGGAGATAGTCGGCGATCTTTACGACCGACAGGAATACTTCGTCCCGGAAATTCTCATGTGCGCAGATGCGCTTTATGCCGGCCTTGATATTCTTAAACCTCATCTTAAAATCGACGACGCGTCGGGTGTAAAAGGACAGGTTGTTATTGGAACCGTCCAGGGTGACGTGCATGACATAGGAAAGAACCTCATCAAAATGATGTTCGATGTGGGTGGTTTTACTGTCCATGATTTAGGACGTGATGTGCCTCTAGAAAAATTCGCCGAAGAACAGCTAAAAACTGATTCCGAAATCGTAGCGCTCTCCGCAATGATGACCACCACCATGATGGGTATGAAAAAAGTCATAGCGATGATCAAAGAGAAAAACCCGGATGTGGCTATTATGCTTGGTGGGGCTCCAGTAACTAAGGACGTTGCGAATCTATTCGGCGCTGATGGTTACGCCGAAAGCGCAGGGAACGCTGTACAGGAAGCCATAAAGATGATCGGTCAGCTCCGTAAACTGAAGGAAGATGGAGTTCCAGCCTAAATGTTCTACAATTCCAAGCGTGGATAAGTTAATAGGTTACCTGCCAACTCAGCGCCATAGCGAATAGAGCAATGGCGCTGATCAACCATAAAGCGGCTACACTTATGCAAAATTAAACGCTTGCGAGATCAGAACATTATAATAGAGCCTGATTGATTACTTTAAGCAAACGATCCGGTTTAAGCCTGGCCTAACATCTCAATTGCAGATTCGAGGCGAAATATCCCTATGCGGGTATTGACTCGGCGGAAGGTCCGTTGTGTCCAATGGATTGGTGCGACTAGGGTCACAACGATTGGTGACTTTCTAAATTACAGGTTAGCGTTCATAAAACTTGATCCAGCTTGGCTCGCCGTCCTCACGTAGCTAACCATGTGGGCGAGACACACGAAATAGGCACTCATATGACTGCCAGTAATAGAAGGGGAATTGCCGAATGGACAAAAAACAGTACATGGTGATCTTCCAACCTTCGGCTCGCCGCGGGTTGGTGGAAGAAGGGACCAATCTCATTGAGGCTTCTCGACAGTTAGGAGTTGATATAGAAGCCCTATGTGGAGAAAAGAAAGTATGCGGAAAATGTAAAGTTAGGATCGAAGAAGGCTCCTTTGAAAAATTCGGTATTACATCAAATCGATCTCACGCAAGCGAATGGCAGGAAGAGGAAAACAAGTTTTTTACTCCTGCGCAGAAGAAAGAAGGGTATCGCCTGGCTTGCGTGGCAAAGATCCAGGGTGACTTGTTAGTATTCGTGCCGGAAGAAGCTCGAGCCGGTAAGCAAATAGTCAGCAAAGCGGCCAGGGACATTCACATCGACTGGAACCCGGCCGTAAAACAATATTATGTGCAAGTTGTGGGACCAACTTTTGAAGAGCCCTCGGGCGATTTTGAAAGGATTTGCGCTGAACTGGAACGAAATTATGGCCTGAAAAACCTCGATATTGACTGGTACACTTTGAGGAAACTTCCAAGGCGTCAAAGGGACGGAAACTGGGGCGTTACGGTCGCTATTTGGATGGACCATGAGATCGTTAGAGTTTTACCCGGAAAAGTTGAAGATTGCTACGGCGTGGCCATAGATGTAGGCACAACGACGGTAGCAGCGTATTTGTGCAATTTGCGCACAATGGAGGTCATCAAGACAGTCTCCATGATGAACCCGCAATGTAAATACGGCGAAGACGTCATGGCCCGTATCACTTACCATATGATGAATCCCAAGGGACTCGAAACCATGAGCAACGACCTCATCGAAGGCCTGAATAAGCTGGTAGTTGAAGCATGCGAGAGTACCCATCCCCCGAAGAAAAGAAAGAAAAAAAGGGCTGAAGGGGACGATGAAATAATTGAGGCCCCGGATGTAACCGAGACCGCTGAGCATGAAGGTAAAAAATACCTTAACTTGAAAACCAATGATATCGTGGATATGACAATTGTATGTAACACCGCCATGCATCACATCCTGCTCAAACTTGATCCTGAATTCGTGGGGCTTGCTCCTTTTCCTCCGGTCATTCATAGAAGTCTAGATATTCACGCTCGTGACCTTGGTATAAAGTTAAATGAGTCAGCGTACATACACATCTTGCCTAATGAAGCCGGTTTCGTCGGCGCAGACAATGTGGGTGTTCTCATTGCGGAAGAACCCTATAAACATGATCAAATTCAACTTCTTATAGACATCGGTACAAACGGCGAATTGGTCCTTGGAAACAACAAGAAGCTAATATCATGTTCCTGTGCTACTGGCCCAGCTTTGGAGGGGGCACAGTTGAGTTACGGAATGCGAGCAGCCCCAGGCGCCATTGAACGAATAACGATCGACCCTCAAACACATGAGGTAGACTATAAGGTGATAGGACGAGACGCTTGGAAGAATTACTCCAAACCGGAGGAAATGAAAACCAAAGGCATATGTGGATCAGGGATCCTGGACGTTCTGGCTGAACTCTACTCTTCCGGAGTAATCCTGAAAAGCGGGAGATTCAACAAGAACCAAAAATCTAGTCGCTATCGGGTAAATCCCGACACAAAACAGCCCGAATTCGTAATAGCCTGGGCTAACGAAACTTCAATCAGCAAGGATGTTGTCATTAGTCAAAAAGATATTCGTCAGATACAATTGGGTAAGGGCGCGCTTTACACTGGGTGTAAGCTGATGATGAGACGCATGGGGCTCACCAAAGTTGACACAATCAAAATAGCGGGCGCGTTCGGGACTCACGTGGACAAAACTAAGGCCCTAATCATGGGACTTTTCCCTGATTGTGATCTGGAAAATGTTTTGGCGGTAGGCAATGCGGCAGGCGACGGAGCGAGGGCCGCTTTGTTGAACCGTGAGAAAAGGACAGAGGCTAACTGGGTTTCGCGTAATGTAGAGTATATAGAACTCACAGTAGAAGGAGACTTTCAACAACAGTTCATGGAATCTATGCAGATTCCTCACATGAAGGATGAGTTTCCTCACTTGGAAGGGATTGTAGCTCCAGAGATACTGCATCAGAAATAATCCTGTGCATGGGGAGGCCTCTCTTAGGCCCCCCATTTTGTTTTCAACACCTGATCTTTTTTGTTGGCTATTTTGACCAGACTAGAATTTACAATATAATAGATTGGATGAGGACTGATTCAAGTGATTGACATGTTTAGTTCAAGACCTTCCAAATTGGACTGTCGAGTTTCGGGGCCTTTCACCAATAAACCGGTGGCCTTTGTTGAAAGCTCAAGGCTCTGGAGGATAATTTGACTGTAGTTAAAGTCAAGGCAGGCGCATGTGGATTCGTGACTCGTATTAGGGCCGATAAAGTCAACAAACGAGAGGTGAAAATTGAAATCGAGTCTGACTGTGAATCCGTTGAGGATCTTGGGTTTATTCTGCAGGAGATAGGCCCACTTGGCATGAAGGATATAATCAGCAAAGGCGTAAGCCTGAACAAGGTTTTTCGTGCGGCATCAGAGAAATTGCCACATTCCGCTTGCCCGGTATCTGTAGCCATTTTAAAGGCATGCGAAGTTGAGTTAGGGTTAGCTGTGCCAAGGCCTGTTTCCATAGAATTCGAATGCGACACGGAGAACCAATTGTTGAGCTAAACCGGCGCAATCTAAAATACGACAGCTTTCTTAGTTATAATTCAATATTGGTTAGATATTTAATCCAAGATTTGAAGAACATAAGAGGTGCGAAATGGCCGTGAGAATTGAAGACCTAATAGACTTACGAGATGTACGACAAGTCCGGGGTAAGCAATCTCCGAACCTAATTTCTCAGGATTCTTTTCGGCAGATAGAAATGTTGGCCAAGGAATTGGGGTTTCTTGAGGCGCACCTTACGGAAACTTCGGATATCGTCACCGCTAGGTGGGTAAGACTTAAATGCCGCTATGGTTGCGCCAAATATAACACAAGTTGGTGTTGCCCTCCTGCCGCGCCGAATCTCCAGATGACTAGAGACATTTTATCGGAATATGAGCTAGCAATTCTTTTAGTTAGCGAAAACACTAACGAGCACTTCTATCGTAATTCCCCTAGTAAGCGTCGAATACAAATCAAGCAATGGAAGTCTACAATAGCCCTTGAGCGAAAGCTCTTTTTGATGGGGTACTACAAGGCTTTTGGCCTTCCGGCCGATACCTGCGCTCTCTGTAAGGAATGCGCATACCCAAAACAGTGCAAATTCCCCAATGAAAAGAGACCCACCATGGAAGCATGTGGAATTGATGTTTTTCAGACCTTGAAGAATTTAGACTTATCAACTGGTTTGGTTCGCAAAGTGCAGGATTGTTTTTACAGCTATTCTTTGATATTACTGGCATAATTGAATAGTCTTCATTCCCCGTTCGTCAAACAGGGAATGAATTTGGTTTAATGAGTCCATCCATCTAAATCGTCACACCTGATATCCCCTCGGAGTTACAAACCATCCGTCGATTATTTTGGAAGATTTGTTACCTATAATCACAATGCTTCTCATGTTGATTTCAAGGTCCAGAAAATGGTCCAAATCCGATAATATGATACTCTCTTCGTCAGTGCCTACTGCGGTTCCAACACCTACAGGAGTATGGCCAGGCCTGAATTTTTTAAATATCTCAGCGGCTTCGTCCAGTTGCTGAGTCCGACCCTTGCTTCTGGGGTTATACAAAGCCACCACAAAATCAGCCGCTGCCGTAGCTTCAAGTCTTTGTCGAATCATAGACCAGGGCGCCAATAAATCACTCAGGCTGATACAGGCGAAATCCAGCATCAGTGGAGCCCCGAGCCGAGACGCAGTAGCGCTCGCTGATGTTACCCCGGATACTATTTCAATAGGAAATGACTTCCCTGCAGTGCCCGCGAGTTCTAGGGCCAGGCCAGCCATACCGTAAATCCCGGCGTCTCCGGACGATACCAGCGCTACAGTGGCCCCTTGATCGGCTCGTTCAATGGCGGCTTTACACCTTTCGGTTTCTTTGGTCATTCCCGAAGAAATAAGCTCTTTTCCTTCGGTGAGGTCCTTTATGTGGTCAAGGTAACGCTTGTAACCGACAACCACCTCGCTTTGAGCGAGCGCCAATTCAGCTCGATGGGTCCTATCCAGAGGCCCGCCAGGGCCTATTCCAACGACGAACAGCTTTCCTTTGCCACCGCTATTGTTACTCCGTCGCAAATTTTCTTCTTTATTATTAATTGTGTCCTCCTTCCCGCGAGAAGCGCACAGGGCTCCGCAACCGCAGGTAAACTCACTTTATCTTCAACAAAATCTGAATGTTGGAATTCGAGACCGCAGTTTCGAATCTCTCCGGAAGATACAAATTTTAAGGGGATGCCAAGTTGTTTGCCGGCAATCAAAAGCCCATCTTCATCGCTTTTTATGTCCGCGGAACTCAACAATCTGACCTGAGTCAATTTAAGATCGGCGTGTCTCAAGGTTTCCTGAATCGCGTTTACGATGTTCGTTGATGGAGTTCCTCGACGGCATCCGATTCCAACGATGAGGTTCTTGAGCGCTTCGGTAGTCGTCGAAATTACAGGTTCAGCGCATAAGATGTTTCCCACAGTTATAGCCAGGTCGTTAGCTCCTCCTTCGTGTCCGCTAACGAGGCTAACAGCCCACCTCGCCATAACATCAACTACCACTACAGCGGGATCTTTTGTCTTATGCGTCAGATGGGGAGCTACACAGCGAACCGCCACACCGCAAGGTCCTATAAACACCAGCCCGGAATATTCGCAGAAAATCGCAGCGATCAAATCAATAACTCTTGAGAATCGTTCAGCGTTCCATTCCCCGACCACATTTGTATGCAGAAACATCCTCGAATCAGGAAGTTTGCTTACGAGTTTCTCTGCAACGATCGCCCCTTCGGCTGAAAATGTTATGACAGCGACCGACATTATTACTTCCCGACGCGATATTCATGCGAAAAAGCCGGATCATAAAGTTTGGATGCGGGAATGTCCCTCGATAGGGCCGGCCCAACAATTATCATAGCTGTCTTTTTGATTCCTGATTCGGATACTTTTGTCGCTATGTCCGCCAGAGTTCCTTTGATAATGGTCTGATCCGGCCACGAAGCCTTATAGACCAGAGCTACCGGACAGTCTGCTCCATAATGAGCGCTTAGGGTCGCAGCCACCTCACTCAATTTGTGGGTGGACAAAAATATGCACAAAGTTGAATGGGTTTGGGCCAATATACTCAGGTCCTGTTCCTCAGGCATAGGTGTGCGACCTGACGTTCGAGTGAGTATTATCGTCTGTGCAAATTCCGGAGCGGTAAGTTCCGTTCGCAAAGCCGCAGCGGCAGCCTGAAAAGAACTCACCCCAGGTATCACATCATAATTTATGCCGAGCTGGTCCAATTCATTCATTTGCTCTCTAATTGCTCCGTATATGGAAGGATCTCCGGAATGTAACCTTACCAGGTCGATATCCCTCTCCTTTGCTTCAAGAAAAAGGGCTTTGATCTCTTGAAGGTCCAGATTCGCGGAATCGTGCTTTTCGGCGCCTTCAGGAAGCAAACTGAGAATTTCAGTGTTAACAAGCGAGCCAGCATAGACGATGATGCGCGATTCCCTTAACAAGCGATCAGCCTTTACAGTAAGTAATTCCGGATCTCCGGGGCCGGCTCCTACGAAATAAACTTTCATGATGCTACCCCGTTTCTGCTCCGAACCAGTATGACTGACAGGTAGCCTCTGTCAGCGTCTCCTCCTCGCAACATGTTTAAGTCCTTAACAATTTTTTGATTTTCCAACCCTACATGAGAAACGAATACACTGCGGCCAATTGCGCCCTCATTTTCGAGGACGTCAAGGATACGGTCCAGGCGTTTGCCTATTTTCATCAGGACAACTGTCCCACCGCTTCTAATAGCCCGTTTAACCTGATCAAGATCATCCGCCGTTGGCACAATGGTTACGGGTTCTTTGGCCTCCCCCACTGGAAATTCCGAAACAGCGGCTGCCGCGCTAAACGCCGTGATTCCCGGGATTGTAATTACTTCAGCTTCCGGAAGCCGTCGCCGTAGGGCCCTCAACATATAGATATAAGTTGAATACAGGAAAGCGTCCCCAAGTGTCAGAAAGCAAGCGTCAGCCCCAGACTCAAGAACCTCAGCGATTTGCCGGGCTGACTCTTCCCATCGTTCTTCAAGCTCCTTTTTATCTGTAGTCATAGGGAAGAGTATTTCATGGATCCTGGCTTTAGGATGAACATGCTTGCGAGCAATGTTTAACGCGAGACTTTCCCCGTCTTCTCGAGCCTTGGGAACAAACACATGCGGGCAATCGCCAAGAATTTTAACCCCTTTGAATGTCATAAGGTCCGGATCACCGGGCCCGATTCCTATACCGTATAACGTGCCGATTTTCATATATGGTAACTTCTTTCAATTATAAGGACAGTTAGTTTTATCTCTATCGCCATGCCGATGTATCTCCGTCCTGACCAAGATGTGTCCCAGTCATGTTTACGAGTACAACAGCGACTTCGAATCGATTTAATATACGACTGGCGACCTTGTGTCGAATATTGGCCGCAAGCACGTCAGCCAATCTTTTTTGGTCAGTTGTGTCAAGTTCACGGAAAACACCTTCGACCGTAGACATTTCCGGTGGCGCTTGACCGAAAATCTTCTCCGCTAGGTCCATTACCGCTGGTACAGCGCTGCCAGACCTCGATGAATGGGTATCCCAATATCCTATAGTTAATTTTGCGAGTTTCCCTGGGTGTCCAAGTATCAATAGGCGATCAAAGTCGCAGTTCATGGCACGATCCAGCATGAATCCCCACTCGTTGCTAACCTCGACCACCTGTTCACTCGAAGGTCTGAACAGCTTTCTGACCGCTTTTTCGCCTATTCGTCCAGGGACAAACACCGGAGCCCTAACATTGCATGCGACCGCCACATTTAAGGCGCACTTTAAAGCATCCTGGAGCGCTGCGCTACTA